>NZ_PNDJ01000010.1:0-52579 GCF_005887255.1 Pseudoalteromonas sp. S1609
TGCCACTTAATCTAAAAAGTCGCACTTAATATTCGAACCTAAGACTGATTATTAATTGATTTAAATTATCCAAAGAATTAAATATATTGTATACAATATATTTAATGTAATGTATGTTAATAGGAGTTGTTTTTAAGGTTAAAAAAATATTCAACTAATAAGAAATAAAATTAATAAGATATAAAGAGGGATAGAAATGGAAACTGAAGTACATAATAGAATCGAACCACGTAAAAAAATACTGGCATTAGCTATTGGCATGGTTTTAAGTACAGTTAGTTTCGGAGCTCTGGCTGCAGAGGCTGAATCTGAAGACACTGCAGAAAATGACGTTGAAGTCATAGAAGTTACAGGGTCTCGGATTAAGAGAACTGATTTTGAAGGGGCATCGCCAATTGTTACTATTTCAGCTGCCGATATTGCATTACAAGGCCATGCGAATGTTTTTGATGCACTCGACGCACTAGCACAAAATACGGGGATATTTGTAGGTGAAGAAAGCAGCAATAATTTTAATGCTAATGCTCAAGCGATAAACTTACGAGGCTTTGGAGCTGGCTATACATTAACCTTAGTTAATGGACGGCGGATCCCGATATTACCTAAGCCTTCTGGAGGTGTGGGTGGCAATATAGTAAATCTTGCTATGATTCCTACCGAGGCTGTGCAGCGTATTGAAATACTAAGTGGTGGAGCTTCAGCTATTTATGGTTCTGATGCCGTTGCAGGGGTCGTTAACGTTATTTTAAAAGATAACCTTGATTATAACAAAGTTACAATGCGTTATGGCGATACGAAAGATGGTGGAGGTAAAAGTAAGAAGTTGACGCTAAGTACTGGCGGTAAATTTGATAAATTGAGCTACACGGCTGTATTTGAACTTGACCAACGAGACCCTATTTATGGTGATGATAGAGATTGGTTTGATGAACCTACTGATGGGCCAAATGTAGACCGTCATGGCACCTCTCAAGTTATGAGTTACTGGGCTAGGTGGCAGCCAGATTCATTTATGATGATGGACTTATCAGGCCGATGTGAGCCGCTAGGTTATGAAGACGTTCAGCCTCCTGGGCGCTCTCATTTTGACCCAGATCCATATTACTGTGGTGATAATACTTATGGTACCAATACTATTCGTAACGAGCGTGATAAAAAGTCTGCATTTGTAAATCTTGAATATGAGACTGAGGATGGCCGATTATTTGCAACTTTACTTGGCACACAGTCAGAAGGTGATGCAGGCATTTATCGTTATAGTTTTGCTACTGATTACGATGTTCGTACCGATATAAATGACGGCAGTACTTGGCAAGGCAGTCGGCATGCTTGGCGTGCCTTCAGAAATTTTGAAGTACCCACGTCCAACCAGTCGTTTGAGGAACTTTCTTTAGTGGGTATTTTTGGTATTGAGGGAGTGATTGCCAACGACTTTGATTACTCTCTTACCTTGACTGCCAGCCAATATAATTATGAAGATTCTGTTATTCGTTTTGATGATCAAAAAATGCTCAGCCTACTTTTTGGTGAAAAAGGTGTTGATTGGGATCAACCGTGGGAAGGATCTCGATGGGCTGTCGTTAATGCTTCTCAACTCAATGATAATTTTGAACCCGCTGGTATTGATTTTTTTGGTGCGTTAACTCCCGATATGTTTAACGATGTGACACATAAATCTGTTGGTGACGGCGATTCCTATTTATATAGTTTAGCGTTTGATCTTACCGGTAGTGTAATGCAACTACCTGCCGGAGATTTACAATTTGCATTTGTTTCAGAATATATGAAAGAAGGCTATGAATTTGATACCGATCAAAAAACGGTGCAAGGCGATATATGGGGTTGGAGTGGTATTACAGGTGAAGGAGACCGTGACCATTATGCCCTAGGATTAGAGTTATCTATTCCGCTAGCTAGTAAAGACAGTAGCATAGGTGCGCTAGAAGGTATTCTTGCTGGTCGTTATGATTATTATGATGATGAGTCAGATGTCGGTGGTGCATTTACTTATCAAGTCGGTTTTACATGGAAACCGATCGAAGATTTAATGATCCGAAGCTCTTATTCAACATCATTTAGAGCACCTGATATGCATTATATGTATGCGGGGGAAAGTTCTTCATTTGCTAGCCCTACTGACTACCTGAAATGCGTGCAAAGTGAGGAACTCACTTCAGGACAAACTTGGTCAGGCTGTAGTGACAACTATGGTACATCAGGCGTTCGCCAAAACTCCCAAGGAGACTTGTCGCTTGAAGAAGAAACCGGAGATAGTTTGAACGTTGGTTTTGTGGCTAATATCACTGATAATTGGTCGATTACCGCAGATTACTATGAAATTAGTTTGGAGAAAAAAATAGGGAATTTAGGTGCTAGTACTGTATTGCGATATGAAGCTGAGTGTATTGTTGGCTTTAATGAGTCAGGACAAACGGTTGATAAAGATTCACCCCGATGTCAAGAAATGCTCAGTCGCGTATCTAGAGGCGGACCGCAGGGAGATACCATACTCTCAACGATCACTAGTCCGTTCAATACTGGTGAGCGCGAACAAAAAGGCATGGATATCTCATCTAAATTTAATTATGGCTTAGGTGATTTTGGTGCGATTTTCTTTAACATTGATTACACCCATATATTTGAAACGAATGAAAGGTTTTTACCTGAAGATGAGATAGAAGATATTAGGGATCTACAATGGAATAGAGAGTTTCGTACGCATACTACGGCCACATTAGGTTGGTATAATGATGATATTTCATTAACACTTTTTGCAAACCGCTTAGGTACATCTCCAGTAAGATGGTCTGATGACGAGAACGAACGCTACAGCGCTTGGACACGATACAATTTTAATATGAATTATCATGTTAATGATGACTTAGATATTAGTATGTCAATTGTTAATTTATTCGATAAAAAGCCGCATCAACATGAATCAGAAGAGTGGTGGCCTTTTGCTGATATTTCTAAATATAACGCGGTTGGCTTGGAGTACTTTGTTACAGCAAGTTATCGTTTTTAACGAGTTATAGCTTGATATCATTGTATATTTTTAATATTAAGCCAACACGTTAATTGTTGGCTTTTTATTATTAATTTGTCGAATAAAATAAATTTAATTTGAAACAACCTATGCTTATAACTTGATAGGTTTTGGAAAAATAATGAAAAAACTTCTCCTTGTTTTATCTACACTACTACTAATAAGTTGCCAAAATACGCCTTCGTTTTCGAAGAAAAGCAATACGCATATAGCTCAAGCCCGACAATATAGCGCTGAGAGCTTACGTAAAAAAGTACATAATCTACAGTTAACGCCTAATTGGCTTCAGGATAATGACAAACACTTTTGGTTTGAACGTTATTCTCTAGCACATGGACAGGAATTCGTTTTAGTATCAACAACCAATTTTCAAAAAAAAGCCTTGTTCAATAAGGCGAAGCTAGAACAAGCATTAGACACTGCAGAAGCTGTTATTTGGCATGATTCACCAATGGAGCGTGTTAGTTTGTCAAATGGTAAACTAAAATTTGACTTCAAAGGTGAAGAATTTTTATGTGATATTACGATTGCAGAATATGCATGCGAGTTGAATAAGCTTAAAACTTCTAGTCAAAAAGTACATATTGATTACTTGTCACCAGATGAGCAATATTATGCAAAAGTAGAAAACTATAATTTGTTTTTATGCGAAACTCTAACTCACTTTTGCAAACAGCTTACAACTGATGGTAGTGAAGCGACACCTTATGCTGTTGCCAACCCTTACCCTGAAGAAAAGTTATCAAATGAAGCTTTTGATGAGCAAAAGCGATTAGGTATTTACTGGTCAAAAGACAGTAAATACTTTATTAGTTATAAGCTTTTTAGACAAGGTGTTAACCAGTTAACATTAACGGATAGTGTTGCAGATAAAGATTTTAACGTTAATGCAGTTCGCTATTACTATCCTCAGGCTGGTGATGTTAAGTTACCAATGGGTCAGCTAGTTTTAGTTGATGTTGCTAGGCACAAAGCAAGCTTAATGACAGCACCTAAAATAATGCAGACTTATTATGGAACGGCAGTTTGGGGCCAATGGCATCATGGTGACTTTTACTATCAAGATCGTCGCCGTGGTAACCAGGAGCTATATTTACGTAAAGTTGTTGCTAAAGAGAACAAAGTCGTTTCAGTCATTAAAGAAATAGATGAAGAATTCATCGATCCTTGGGTACAAACCGCATACTACCTTGATAATTCAGAGCGGGTTATTTGGAGCTCACAACGCACAGGATATCAACACTTATATCTTTATGACTTAGCCACAGGCAAGTTAATAAACCCAATTACTAAAGGTGATTTCACAGTTAGGGTTATTCGCGCAGTCGATGAAGAAAATGGTGTGCTGTATTTTGAAGCGTCAGGTCGAGAGAGCAATAGAGATCCTTATTTAAGGCATCTCTACCGTGTAAATCTTGATGGTTCAAATCTCAAATTATTGACACCGGAGCCATTTGAGCATGATACGCGATTATCGCCGGATTTAAATTATATTATTGATAACTACTCTGATGCTAAGACCCCAACACAGTCTTGGTTAAGAGATGCGAATACAGGAGAGAAACTTGTTAAGCTTGATGAAGCACAAGTAAGTGAGTTGTTCCAGATTGGCTGGCAACCACCGGAGCCCTTTAAGGTGATAGCTGAAGATGGTGTTACTCCCTTGTATGGATTAATGTATAAACCGAGTGATTTCGATGAAAATCAAAAATACCCGATAATTGATGATACCTATACTGGGCCGCATAATTTTTTTACCCCCAAGTCGTTTGCTACTTTTATGAACCAGCGACCTGCGTTAGCGGAGTTAGGTGCTATTGTCATTAAAATGGATGGCCGAGGCACCAGCAAACGTGGTCGGGCTTTTCATCGGTTTAGTTATAAAAACTTAGCAGGTGGCACCGATGATCATGTTTGGGCAATTAAGCAACTGGCTAAAAGGCATCGCTTCATTGATATTGATCGAGTTGGTATTTTTGGTTTTAGTGCCGGAGGATATGATACAGTGCAAGCAATGCTTCGCCATGATGGTTTTTTTAAGGCAGGAGTAAGCGCTTCTGGAAATCATGATTTTAGAGTTGATAAAGCGGGTTGGAATGAGCTTTGGATGGGCTGGCCAATGACCGAACATTGGGAGCAGCAATCTAACTATACTAACGTTGAACGCCTCAAAGGTAAGTTGCTACTTGCACATGGAGAGCTAGATAGCAATGTTCACCCATCGGCAACGTTACGGTTAGTTGATAAGCTTATTAAGGCAAAGAAAGATTTTGATTTGTTAATTATGCCTAAGATGGGACATGTATTGGACGCCAATCCATATTTTGTTGAAAAACGCTGGCAATTTTTTATAGAGCATTTACAACTACAATAAAATTAGAAGCAAGTGGTAGTCCAACTGAAAAACTGTTGCCCTTAATTAATAATTACAGGGCAAAATCGTACTTTTACGATAATTTGATTAAAGTGAGCAGAATTAATCGTTAAAACTCATTGTGTATAGTGTCATTAACGTGCTGAAGTGAGGTTTTCATCTTATTTGGTTTCATTATAAAGAGGATGACTGTCGAATAAGAAAAGGTGATGTCGCTGAAAATTCATTTATTATCATAGGGTTATTTTTTAATGTTGCAAAATTACATCCCAAGAAAGCCTGCATAAGAGGAAAGCACAGAATGGCTGAGTGGGGTGATGAATTTAAGGCGGAGCTGGTATTTGGCGCAATTGGTTAATATTGCTGGTTGGTTAGTTATAGTGCATGGTATTAGTATCTGGGTTGCGGGTTATTTTCCTATGGATGCTGATCCATTTACTAAACATCCAACTTTTAGCTGCAAGGTACATTCTTGGGCTGGTTTTATTATGTTACTTTCGCTGGTTGTAGCACCAATATTAATAGCTATTAGTCCAACCACAGAAGTTATCTCTCTATACTTTCGTGCTTTTTCAATTGTTTCTGTTATCGCTACAGTTTATTGTCTGTTTGCTATGGCTAAAGCAATAAAACTACAAAGTAACCCTGGTACCTACCAACGTATCTCTTATGGTATTCAATTAAGTTGGTTAAGTGTTTTTTCAATAACATTAATTTAAAACAATCACTAGTGCCTATCATTTGTTTAAACGTTAGGCTTGTCAATCTAAGAAATACATCAGCATTGTGTTGATTTTAGCTCATTATTTGGGCTTATAAATCAAGGGAAACTTATGAATATAAACGTTATTAAATTCCGTTTTATTTTACTAAGAGGCCCATTAGGCTGGGGAATTCCTACAGCTATTTTATTTCAATTAATCATGCACCTTACAGGTGAGCAAGATTTTTTTGATGGAATCATTTCATCTTTAATCATATTTCCTTTAGTAGGCATATTATTTGGATACCTTATGTGGCATTCAAAACATAAAAAGAACTAAATAACTGAGAGACCTACCTTAATTACTTGGTTTTTATGAAAGTTTTTAGCTGTAATTACAAGGAGGTTTGAGTGAAAATTTGTGAAACCCAAAGATTGCTTATTCGGCAGTTTTCAATTGATGATGTGCCGGCATTAAGTAAAATTCTTAGTGACGATGAAGTGATGAAATACTCAATTCGTGGTGTGTGCGATGAAGCCGCAACTGGTGAATTTATAAAGTGGTGTTTACAATGCTACGATTCATATGATTTGGGCCCATGGGCACTAATAGATAAAAACAGCGATTTATTGATTGGATTTTGTGGTATTTCCCCACAAAGTGTTGCGGGTAACGAAGAGCCTAATTTAGGGTATCGATTAGCGGTCGATTTTTGGAATAAAGGCTTAGCCTGCGAAGCGGCTAAAAGTGTTTTAAAGTATGTGTTTACTCAAACTACTCATCAATCCGTTGTTGTTATTATTGAACCTGAGCATATTGCGTCATTGAGAGTAGCAAAGAAAATTGGCTTTACAGATTATAGCAATCATGAATTTCACGGTCGTGCCGTACAGTTATATCGATTAACAAAGGCGCAGTGGAATGAATGGACTTCTTTAGATGCTGCTTATGTAGCTACCTAAAGCTCAAGATAGTTAACGTTGGTTTGTTAAAAGGAAATTTTTAATGGATATAGATTCTCACATAGTTCAGCTTGAAAAAAATAACCGAAAGTTATTTAGTGCATCTCATTATTTGGGACTTACGATAGCGATGGCTGTTATTGTTTTGTTGTTAATGTTTTATTTCAGCCCATTGATAGGGCTTGCTTGTTCAGGTTTTGCTGCTTTCTTTTTAAACTTTTTCTATTCACAGTATAGCTTTAGAAAACTCAACGCCCGCATAACACTACTGCAAACCAAAATTGAACAAACGTCTAAGTAAGCTGTTGCTCTAAATTTAAAGCCAGTTCATTTTAAATCTTACTTATTGTTAGCTGCTTTTAATGTTGTTAAGTTACTGCTATAAAAATAATTTGCTGATACTTATTTGATTTAAGGTATTTTTAGTTCCACCAAATGAGTTTACAGTAATTATATAACCTAATTTAAAATGGATTTTCATGAACATAAAAACAAAAATAGTTAGCCATACTTTATTGAGTGCTTTATTAATTACGCCTACCTTGAGCATGGCAGAATTAGCAGTTACTCCTCAAACACCAGAGCAATGGCGCAGTGTTACTGATCGTGATATTGAAGCTGCTTACAGCATATCGGCAAAAAACCACCCCGGTATGTTTGATGTTAACAACCCAGTCTTTCCTGAGCTATTAAAGCAAGCAAAAGCAGAAGCACTTGCACTGTCTGCTAAAGCGAGCGGGCCGCAGGTTCATGTTGCGGCAATTGCGCGTTTTAGTACTGTGCTACAAGATGGTCATGCAGGTGTGTTTTCACGCGTTGAACGACCTGCTCGTCGTTGGCCTGGTTTTAGTGCCGTTTGGCGGGGTGATGCATTAAAAGTGTATTACAGTGAAACAGATAATATAAATAAAGGTGATGTGATAAGTGGATGCGATGGGCAAAGTACCGAGACGTTAATGCGACAAAGAGTGTTTAAATTTCATGGACAGGTTACACAACCTGGGCATTGGTGGCAGCAAGGTTGGCGGTTACTAATTGATGAGGGCAACCCATTTTTAACACCTCTAAAAGAATGTCAATTTATTAAAGCTAATGGGCAAGCTTACAGTAAAACCCTTGATTGGTCTGTTCGGCCAAAGAGTGTAAGTAAGCATTTAACACATGCTTATAATGGGGATGAGCTTACAACCGATTTAACTTGGCCTGCGCAAAACATAGCGTGGATTGCTATGCCCAGTTTTGCAAATAACGATAAGCAAACTCATGATTACAATAACCTGTATAAGAAAGTGGCGAGTCAACTTACTAAGTTACTCAGTGCAAAAACGGTGGTTTTAGATCTTCGTCATAACCAAGGTGGTTCGTCGTATTGGAGCTTAACGCTTGCAAAAGCGTTGTGGGGTGAGCAAATTGTTGAACAAAAAATGGATAACTACTCACAAAATAGCCGGGTTTGGTGGAGAGCGTCAAAAGACAATACCAACTATGTTAAATCGTTAATTGACGTGGTAAAAGATCAACCTGAAGTTCATGAACTGATTAAAGAAATAGCAGCAGGTATGGCGCAATCACTTGAAAATAATAAGCCATTTTACATTGAAGAGCTGCAAAATAAATCAAACCTAAGCGAAAGTACGCTACCAGTAAGTGACTTCAAAACACAGGTTCTTGTTATTGTGCCGCCACAGTGTGCAAGTGCGTGTCTTGACGCCATTGATGTATTTAAGCAATTTACAAATACTCAGCTATTTGGCGCGCCAAGTAGTGCTGACTCACTGTATATGGATGTTCGATTAGCCGAGTTACCCTCAGGGTTAGGTAAAGTGATAGTTCCTAATAAAGTGTATGTTAATAGAGCAAGAGGAAAGGGCGATTACTACAAACCTGATATTTCCTATAACGATATTGATTGGACAACCGATAAGCTATTAGAAAAAATTAAACTGTTATAAAAAAAGCCGCTTGTTGTAACAAGCGGCTTAACTTTCTAACTAGGGGATAATTTAAAACGTATAACGGGCGCCAATTGCGTAGCGTGGACCATACTGGCGAGCAAATAAGAACTGCTCTTCGTAACGGCCATACCCTTGCTCGGTTTCATTATTAAGGTTAATACCTTCAAAGAATACCGTCACATTTTCATTAACGTCATAATTTACGCTCATATCCCATTGGCCATATGATTTGGCGTATTGTGGTGGTGCATCAGCAGAGCCTTGCGCTTGGCCTACACCAATTAAATATGCATCACGCCAAGCGTAAGTTACTTTTACAGATAAACCTTCTTTTTCGTAAAACGCTTGGAAGTTAGCTGAATCACTTAATCCTGTTAATGGAGCTTGTTGGTCTAGGCTGTCTGTATCAAATTCAACATCGCCGTCAACAAACGTTGCATTTACACCAACCCCAAAGCCTGTCTCACCAATTAAGTGTTGTACTGCTACTTCAAAACCATCGACTGATTTACTATCGGTATTTTGTGGTTGGCTAATATTCCAAGTAATAAGTGGATCATTACTATTTGGTTCAATTTGGCCGTTTGCATTGCCATCACCATTAGCAAGCATTTGTGCAAAGATAGCATCGCTTGTTGCTTGATCACCACGAGCTTCAATATCACTAACCGCTTGTAAATAGCGTGGGCCATTTAAAATATCATGTAAGCCTTCAATGGTGGTTGGAGTAATGGTGGTTTGAATAAAGTTATCAACGTCCTTTTTAAAGTAACCTACTGATGCATAGCTGCCTTCTGAATAGTAATACTCTAATGATAGGTCGAGGTTTGTTGATTCAAATGGCAGTAATCCTGTATTACCTTGGCTACCTACTCGTGCCCCCGGTTTTGGACTGCCTGTAAGGCTACGACCACCGGCTAAATCGCCCAATGGCGCGCGCGACATAGTTTTACCCCATGATACGCGAGCAACTAAGTCATCGGTTACGTCAACACTTAGGTCGATTGATGGTAGTAAAATATCGTAACTTCCTTCTTGAACTAAGAAGTTGTCATCGCCGCCAGCTTCATATTGAGTGATCCACTCTGAAGCACTTATCCAATTTACTTGTTGCTCAACGCGTTGACGAACAGAGCTACTTACATCGGTTTCTTCATAACGAAGACCTGCATTTACTTTTATGTAGTAATTGCTAACTTCAAATTCCCAACGTGATTGAACATAAATACTGTTGGTAATTTCTTCAACAGCGCTTTGACTGTCAATACCATCAAGATAGGCATTAGGCGCATAGGCATTGCCACCGGTTACATCAGCAGTAAGGTATGCCATTTGTCTTGCTACAGCTTCATCAAAATCAAAGCTATAATAATAGTTAGGTTGTAAATTGTTACCACCACCAGCAAATTGGTCTAATAGTCCTGAAGTGTTATTAAGGGTAAACATACCATCAGGGAATATCTCGGTGTAAGAAGGGTTAAAACCAGGGCCGCCAACTAAGCCACTCCATGCTTCATAACCACCGGTATTTTGTTCTGTACGCGAACCACCAAACTTCACTTCAATTAAACCAATGTCAAAACTATCGTTTATCCATGTTGTATGTAATTGCAGCTGCTCAATATTTGATTCTCCAGGTGAATGAATAAACTGGCTAAAGTTTGAATCAATTTCACCAGGGCTTAATACGCTAGTACCGTTTTTCCAATTAACTTGCGCATGTGGAATTTCACCAGTGCGGTAATCATAAATTTTATTTACAAGCTGATCAGAACCTAAAATAACTTGCCCATCACTACCCAGACCTTTGTCTGCGCCGTTATCTGTCTCGTTTTTAGAGTCGTGGTAGTCAAGCTCAACTTGCCATGTTTCATTAATTTGCCAATCTAAATTTAAGCCAATAGAACGAGCCTTAACTTCAGTGGTATTTTTACTAGAGGTAAATGATGCATCGTTACCACTTATATCTGCATAAATAGCTGTGCCATTCTCGTCTAACTCGTAGCCGTTAATGTTACTACCAAAGTCGTTCCAAATACCCCAGCCGAGAGTTTCTGAGCCTGTTGTAGCCTCACTTGCTGTATAATCAAGGGTTGCTACAAAATTATCTGTGGGTGCAAATTGCAGTGTGATTTGCCCATTAGTACGCTCGCGTTGTAAATCTTCAATTGCGTAGTTCATGTCTTTCGCAAAAAAGTGATTACCTACACGATTTCCTTGCGCATCTACTGCGCGTGGATCAATAAAATCACTTTCAGCAAGAGTAGGTAGGTCTACATTTGCTTGCCAACCTTGAATATTGGCGCTTTGCTTTTGAAAGTCGCGTTCTTGATGCGAAAAAGAAAAACCAATACCAAACATTTCATCGCTAAAGGTATTACTATAAATAGCCGATACTTCCGGAGTTACATCGCTACCCGCTTCATTTGATGAATCATGAATAGCTTTAGCTGTTGCCGAAAAATGCTGACCAGGTCTTTGCAAAGGTCGAGTTGTTGAAATGTTAACCGTCGCACCTAAGCCACCACTGGGCACATCAGCACGGGCAGTTTTAAATACTTCTAAGGCACTAACACCTTCTGAGGCAATGTTTTCCAGATTATATGAGCGAGAGTTACCCGTTCCAGGCATTTGGCGACCGTTAAGTGTTACCAAATTAAATGAAGGGCCAAAACCACGTACGGTAATTTGGCTTCCTTCGCCGTTTGCACGACTCACCGATACACCTGTAATACGTTGCAGTGACTCTGCTAAGTTAGTATCAGGAAATTTACCCATTTCTTCAGCAGAAATAGCATCAACGACCCCCGATGCATCACGTTTCATATCCATAGAGCGGATAAGTGAACCGCGAATACCTTTAACTTGTATTACTTCGATTTCAGGTTCCACAGTATTTTGTTCTGCTGCATGAGCGATATTCAGCGTGCTTGCAGTGATGATAAGTGACACAGAAGCCGCTAATTGGCTTTTTTTAAACTTATTTGTGTTCATAATTGCTCTGCTTTTACTTAATTTATTACGGTAAGTAGGTACTTGTAATTCACTACCTACCACTGAATTAGGGATTACGGGTTAGCGATAATCACGTTGTCTATACGGTAAACAGCGCCTTCACCTGTCCCCCACGCTGGAAACATCATAAGTACATTGATATCGCTAATGTCTAAACCGGCAGCAAACAGTGACTGTAATGTAAATGTGTAGGTTTGCCATTGGCCATTAACGGGTACTTCCCCCTCAACGCTTTGTGAAAGAGGAAGTTCTACCGCTGTTGCTGCGCCTGTTGACTCAATTTTAAATGTCCATACAGCGTCAGGATTATTTGGCGGGGTTACCACTTTCATTTCAAACTGCACAACGCCATTAGCTAGTATTGCTGATGCATCGAAAGAGATACCGTCGTCGGCTAAAAAGCCCATTACCGTTGGCGCAGAGCCAATAACAAATTCAGCTACAGTACCGTGATCAGCATCGTCAATTTCTTCTGTTGGGGTAGAGCCGCCACAACAGTCCCAAATGCTCCACATATCTGCGGCAGTATTTTGGAAAATAGTGATTTCATCGCCTGCTGATGCACTAGGATCGTACATCTTAGCGTTATCAACACGGTAAACCGCACCTTCACCTGTGCCCCATGCTGGGAATATCATTACTACGTCAATGGCACTTACATCTAAACCTGCGCCTGCTAAGTCAGCGAATGTAAAGGTGTAAGTTTTCCACTCACCTACAATAGGTGCATCGCCAGCATCTGTTAATGGTAATTCTACCGCGGTATCACCCTCATTAGATTCTATTTTCATTAACCAAGTGGCATCTGGGTTATTTGGGTTTGACATCACTTTCACATCAAACTGTAGTAAACCATTTTCTAAAATGCTGGTTGCATCAAATGGAGTACCGCTACCACCAGCAGATGAACGAGTATTAAAGCCCATTACAGTGGGGGCTTCGCCAATAGTGAATTCTGCGGTTAAGCCGTGTTCTGCATCGTCCATAACTTCTGTTGGAGTAGAGCCGCCACAACAATCCCACATCGGCCAATCTAAGTTTTGTCCATCTGTAAATAAGTCTACTGATGGTGATTCACCTACATCGCCCTCAATAGCCACGTTGGTAATTAAATATTCAGCGCCTTCGCCAGTTTGCCATGCTGGGAATACCATTAATACATCAATGGCACTTAAATCTAAGCCTCTTTCTTGTAGTAGAGAAAGCGGAAATGTATAGGTTTGCCATTGGCCTGTAACCGGTGTTACGCCTTCAACACTATCGCTAAGCGCTACATCGCCTGTATTAGGTCCGTCATCACCCGCTTCGGCTTTTAATAGCCAAGTTGTCGAAGATGTTGGCGGCGTTACTACTTTCATATCAAAAGTTAATCGACCATTTAGATCAAGAAGGAGTGATGCGTCAAATGGAGATGAGGTGCCGGTAAAATCATCTGGGAAGTGACCACCACGAGTTGAAAAACCTAAAACAGTACCGTTATTATCGTTAATGTTAAACTTAATAGCGTCACCTTTTTCAGCATCGGTTATAGTTTCTGGTGTGGTTCCACCACAACAATCCCATGCGATCCAGTTGGCGTTTAATGTGCCATTGAATATATCAAGGTTTCTTGCAACGCCATCACTTGGTGGAGTAGGTACAGGGGCTTTACCTTCAACAAGTGCATCATCTAGGCTATCGTAACCTGGGCGCACAGTTTCACAACCTTTACCTGTGTCAGTATTTGCAGCGCATTGATAAACCCGTACGTAATCAACCTCAAAGCTTTGACCTTCTGCAAATGCTGCAGCGTCAACACCTAAGTTGTTTACATTTTCAGGCCAGTCACCACCAACGGCGTTATTTAAAATAAGGTAAAAATCTTTATCAAATGGGGCATTATCCCAGTGAGTGGTAAGTTCGCCATTACCTTGTTCAAAGTATTCAGCAAACCAGCCTTTATGTTTAAGGCCAACAGCCTCATCTTTAGAGTTGTAACGAACTTCAGAGCGACGTTGTGTGGCATATAAGTAGCCATCTACGTACCAGCGAATTTCGCCTTCTTGCCATTCAATAGCGTAGGTGTGGAAGTCATCTGCGGGATTCATTCCCCCAGGCAGAGTATAAGCTTTGCCTGAGCTTGAGTTATTTGGCCACTCGCGACCATAGTGAAGTGTGCCATGAATATTTGCTTCAACGGTGCCATCTTCAGCGACTGTTTTTAAATTTACCGCTTCTAAAATATCAATTTCGCCAGAGCGCGGCCAAGTGCCATATACTTCGTCGGTTGGCATCATCCAAAATGCAGGCCAGCTACCTTGACCTGACGGTAGTTTTGCACGCATTTCAAAGCGACCATAAGTAAAGTCAGCGTTGTAACGGGTATTTAAACGGGCTGACGTGTATGGTTTTTCTGCACCTTCTTCAGCAGGTAGGGCGACTATATTTAGTACACCGTCTTTAATAAAGGCATTTTGTTCACTGTCGGTGTAACATTGTTTTTCGTTATTACCACCGCCGGCGCAGTTTAATTCAAAGTTCCACTTATTTGTATCAATGCTTGTGCCATCAAATTCATCACTCCAAACCATTTGCCAATCTGAAACTGGCTGGGCAGGATCTACTTTTTCAAAATTGGATGTTGTCGCAGCATCGCCGCCACAGCCAGCCAAAGACGCTAATGATATAGCAGCCAAAAGGCGAGTAATGCGTGTTGTTTCAATGTTCATAACTGAACCCCGTTCAACTGATTATTGTCAGAATATAGTGTATTTGTTGATTTTGTCATTTTGTAAGCGCTTACATTTTTATGTGTGGTAAATGTAAGCGCTTACAAATGATATGGGGGATTTCAAATTTGGTCAAGAATTTGTTTATTTAATTTACAATTGGTTTACTTTAAATAAGCTGCTTTTGTTAATGTAGCAGCTCAAAAGCTTAGATAATGTAACAAACTAAGCTGAAATAGGCCCATTTCTCTGCTTAGTTTAGGCTAGTTGCTACTTTTTAAATGGTAACGTTAACAAATACCACAAGGACGCGTTTTGTTTTGGGTCGGGATATTGGACTAAGCCGATGTTTAGTTTATTATCTGATAATGTGGCGCTGGTTTTGTAGCTGCCAAAAAGTCTATCCCACCAAGTTACGCTAAAGCCAAAGTTACTATTTGTTTCTTCGGGATTTTGGCTATGATGAATACGATGCAGTATTTGAGTCATTAAGATAAGCCGAAGTGGTTTTTCTATTGCATTGTGTAAACGTATATTGGCGTGGTTAAATAGCGCTAATCCATTAAGTGCAATTTCAAATATTAATACTGCAATAGCAGGTACACCCAAAGCGGTAACGGCAATCAATTTTATAAGTATGCTGAGTACAATTTCGATAGGGTGAAAACGCAAACCTGTGCTGGTATCTACATGCGCATCGGCGTGGTGCACACGATGCAAACGCCACAAAATTGGCACGTTATGAAATAACCTATGCTGCCAATATATAAGTATATCAAGCAGTAGCATGCTTAAAATAATAGCAACACTACTTGGTGTGGCTATTTGATTAAATAAACCGATACCGTGCTCTTGGTTATAAAGCGCTACGGCAGTTAAGCCTATGGGTACACTTAAGCGAGCAATTAGTGATGAAGCAAACACCAGTCCAAAATTAGCGAACCATCGGGTGTTACTTTTTATAGGCGATTTACGCGCAGGCATACGCGATTCTAGCAGCATCATAATAACCAAAATGCTAAAAAAGAACCCTAAACGCCACCAAATTTCATTACTCATTGGCTTGTGTAACCTCATCAGCTTCTTGGAGTTTTAACGTGTTATATCCTCCATGTATACGTGTAAAAATAGTAATAGCGCACGCAGTGGCAAAAATACTCGCCATTATGGCAAAGTGCTGCGGCCAAATACAAAAGGCAATAAATAGCGCTATGGTTTCTGTGCCTTCGGTTAAACCATTTAAATAGTAAAAACTTTTGTATTTAAACTGGGGTTTTTCGAGCTTAAATTTTTCGGCGGCTATGGCAAAGGCTAAAAAGCTTGAGCCTGTGCCTATAAAGGTGGCCAGTAATACGCTACCTGCAATGGCGTTTTGCTCGGGGTTTACCAAAATAAAGCCAAGCGGAATTGCCGCGTAAAATAAAAAATCGAGGGTAATATCTAAAAAACCGCCAGCGCTTGAACTTAAATTTGCATGGCGTGCCAATGCGCCATCTAGCCCATCTAAAATACGATTTAAAGCAATAGCCGTTAACGCTGCGTACCACATTTCATACGCAATTAATGGCACTGCTAATAGCCCTATTAAAAAGCCTGCCACAGTAAGTTGGTCGGGCGTTATGCCGCGCTTGTGCATTAACGCTACAACGGGGGTTAACAGTGGCTTTATTATTGGGGTGATGTATTTGTCTAACATGCTTGGTGCCTTGTACTTTTTGTGCGTTTATTTGGCTAAATTTAAGGTGTTCAGTTTGCCGTTTGCGGCCTCTGCATCGCTATGATCGTGGGTTACCATAATAGCGGGCAATTTATGCTCGCGTATTTGGCTAAATACTAGCTCGCGCGTATCTACTCTTAATTGGGTGTCGAGCTTGCTAAAGGGCTCATCAAGTAAAATAGCTTTTGGCTCGCTTAATAGCATACGCAATAAAGCAACGCGGGCTTGTTGTCCACCAGAGAGGTTGTCGGGGTGGCGATTAGCCATGCCTTTTAATCCTACCTGTTCAAGGGCGTGCTCTATTTTTTCAAGGCGCCGTTTTTTATTGCCTTTAGGCATAGCAAAGGCAATGTTACCGCTTACCGATAAATGCGAAAATAATAACGCATCTTGATAAAGCACGCCTATGTGGCGTAAATGTGCGGGTAAGTTATTAATGTTTTTACCGTTAAGCCACACTTCGCCGTTTGCGCTAAAACCACTGGGTAATGTACCCGTAAGCCAATTTAAAAAGCTTGATTTACCACTGCCTGATGGCCCCATAATAGTGAGTATTTCGCCGCCTTTTACCTGCTCGTTTAAGCTTAGTAATTGCTCGTGTTGACGATAAAGCTCACAATTTTTAATCTCTAAAGATGACTGCATTAAAAACCTTTTAATTTATGGGTTAGCGATGTGCGCTTTTAAAAAAGTACTTAGGTAAAACCCACGCCAGTATAAAGCCAATGAGTGGTAATGCCATTTGCATAATGGCATACACTGCACTGGTGCGCCTACTTGCGCCATTAGCAAGGGTGACCGCTTCGGTTGTTATGGTTGCTATGCGCCCGCCACCGGCTAAAAGTGTAGGCAAATATTGGCCAAAGCTAATGGCCAAACCAAGTGCGGCCGCAATTAAAATAGGGGCAAATAACTGGGGTAATTTTACTTGTAAAAACACTTTGCAGGGTGTTGCGCCAAGGCTTGCTGCTACATGAGCAAAACGAGGGTCTAATCGCCTATAACTGCTCGCAAGCGATAAAAACACATACGGCAGTACAAACAATAAATGGGTAAATACCACATTAAAAAACGCGGCCTGGTTATTTACTAATTGTTGCAGCCACACTAGGCCAAATAAAAACGCAATACTTGGTACAAGCAACGGTAAATAAATAATTAAGCTGGTAAAGCGCGACATGGGTTTTGCACTTAACTGCTCTGACTCTAAGCACAAAAGGGTAATAATAATGGCAAATAACGTAGTAACTAGCCCTATAGCAAGGGTATTATAAAGCGGGCTTTGCATTTGCATTAGCGCACTTTTAAAGTGAAGTAGCGTGAGCTGATCGGGCAATGCCGCCGGAAAACGCCAAAATCCGGCAACCGACCACATAATTAAGCCAATTAACGAGAGCAAAATAAAGCCAATTACAAATACTGTTAATGCGGTCGTTATTTTTTGCCAATAAACACCGCCATATTCTCGCTCGCCATTGGTTAGTAAATCACTAAATAATGCTTTTATAGTTTTTTCGCCGCCAAGCCAAAGAGCTAGTAACCCCCCAGTAAGTACAAGCTGCAATAATGCCCCCGCAGAGGCTTTAATACGCAGGTTTAAATCTACGTCGTTAAACCAATGCATAATGGCTACAGCCAATGTGGGTGGAGTATTTGGCCCCAAAATAAGTGGCATTTCTACACTTGCGCTGGCATAAGCCAATACGGCTAAAATCGGTAGGCGCAGTAATGGGTAAAGGCTTGGCAGAATCACTTTAAAAAAAGCAGTCATAGGGCAGTAGCCTAAATTAAGCGCTACTTTATGTTGTTGGCGCAGTTTTTTGCCAAGCTCAGGTTGGGCAAGCACACCTAGCGCCATTAACAGTAAAAAAGGCAGCTCTTTAAGGGTTAAGCCTAAAATTATACTTATACCAAACGCGTCATGCGGAAACATGCCGTTAGGGGCAAGTTCCCATCCACTAAACCAAGGCGATACTAAACGCGAGATCATACCCGAAGGAGCAATTAAAAAACCAACGGCTATAGCGGCTGCTGCGTGGGGGATTACGAGTATGGGACTTAGTAAACGCTGAATACGGTTAAGCCAAGGGCTATTAAAAAATGCCGCTAAAATCATTAACGTAATGATAAAGGCAAGTAAGGTGCTTATTAATCCGCTGCTAACACTTAGCATAACCATGTGTGTTAGGCCGGGTGTTTGCACAAGCATAGTAAAGCCATGTAGGCCAAGTGTTGTATGCTCAAGTACTGGTGCATAACCAAAAGCGGGCAATAGCACGCTAATTAGGCCACCTATTACCGGTAAAATTAGCAATGCCAGTAAAAAATGTGGGCTTAATTTAACTAATTTAGTAAACATATCGGCGCTTTTGTGTGGTTTAAGTGTTGAGCTCGCTGCTAACTTATTTGAAACAACACTCATTGGCTTACTCCAAAACGCGCTTGCCAACCTTGCATAATAGCGTTTACCCAGCTTGGGTGTGGCTCGCTAAGCGTGCGTTTAATGCTATTTAAGGGTAATGCGCTTGGATGCGGTTCCACCGTTTTAAACAAGGCTTGCTGCTTTTGGCTCAATGTAGATTGAATCAATACGCTTTTATCCCCCCAAACTGAAGGTTTTTGCTTATGTGCTTGCGCCTTTGGACTTAATAAAAAATTAGCCACTAATTGCGCACTTTGTGCATGGCTTGCATTATAAGGTATGGCTACAAAGTGGGTGTTACTTAAACTGCCATCTTGCATAGCATAACTGCGAATACTTTTTGGTAAATCATAACGTTTAACGGCGGCGGGTACTTCGGGCGCTGAAAACGTAAACGCTATGCTTAGCTCGGTGTCGCCTACTAAGCGGCGCATTTGTGCACCACCTTGCATAAAGTGTTTACCGCCGCGCCAAAGTGTTGGGTGCAGCTTATTTAAAAAGTTCCATAACGGGTTTAATATTTGAGCTGTGTTTTGTGCAGTAGCTGGCTGATTTAACTGCGCTTTAAGTGAGTCATCGCTTTGTTGATGTAGCATAACAAGCGCGTATTTTAAAAAGCTCATTCCTAAAAAATCAGGTGGCTTTGGGTAACTAAAGCGCCCTGGGTTTTGTGCGCTCCAGCTAAGTAATTGGTTTAGAGTTGTTGGTAGTGTGTTATTTGCAGTGCCATCTATTGCTAAGCTGTCGTAGTAAAAGGTGAGCGATGCTTGACCCCAAGGGGCTTCCATTCCATTAGTGGGTATTCCAAAATCAAAATTAACCGCAGGGTTATTGCTAGGGTCGGTATAGCTAAAGTTAGGCAGCTTATTAGCCCATTGTTTAAGTAATAATGAGTGCTCGCTCATGGTGGCAAAGTTAGCACCGTTTATCCAAATTAAATCTACGCTGCCTTTATCGTTATTGTTTGCTGATTTTTCAGCGAGTACGCGGCTAACGGCCTCGCTGGTGTTGCTAAGCTTTACATGCACTAACTCAATGTTATATTTAGCTTTTACTTGCTCAGCCGCCCACTGAATATAGGCATTTATTTGCGCATCACCGCCCCAAGCATAAAAATATACGCTTTGGTCTTTACCTAACTTTTCAACTTGCTGCCAACGGCTTTGTAATTGTGTACTTGCTAGGCTTTTAAAACTAATAACAAGGCAAATGCAAAAGGCGACACAGAATAAGCTGTATCGCGATAATGTTTGCCAAAATTTATTGGCGAGCATTTAAATCCCAGTTGTAGTCTAAAAACTTAACTTTCATGTTGTTATTTTTAAGTGCTTTTTGCTGAGCGGGTGTGAGCTTGAGTGCTTTAGGGTATTGCATAAAAAACTGCTGTAGCGTATTTGCGCCTTTAAAGCCTTGTTCAAAATCATCGCCGTACCACTTAAATATTGAAGACATACTTAGCGTGTTATCTTGCGCTATATTTCGAGTCATATCAGATAAAAAACGCACCGTTTGATCTTGCAATTGGCTTTCTAAATCAGTGGCTGTGTAGGCTTCTTCACGTAGCGCAGGGCAGCCAATACTTGCGCAATTTACAGCAAAGTGAATACGTGGGTCGTTGTATTTACCACTGCCACGTATTAAACCATGCTCTATATCATCAAGGCTGCGAGTTTTATCAAGTAATGGCACAAACTCTTTGCTCCACGGTGAGCTAAAAAAACTGCCTAAATCTTTAATTGATTTAAGGTTTGGGTATTTTGTTAATATTAGCTCAACAGTAAAGGCGTTATATGCGTTAATTAAAAACGCCAACTGCTTAGGTTTTTCCCACGTATCAAACTCATTTTGCGTAACAGCCGATAACGAATCTAAATAGCTTTTAAGCTCGCTGTGCTTAGCTTTTATTGCTGCGTAATCAACCTCTGTGCTGTGGCCATTATTAATAGCTACAACATGGTTGTTTAATAATGTATTCCAGCTGTCGTGCATGTTTTGAGCTTTGCTTGCAAACGATGTTGCAAGCAAAGCAGACCCTAACAATAGCGCTTTTAAAGGTGTTTTAAACATATTAGCCTCTGCGCCATGCGTGGTATTTTTCAAGCATGTTAAGTACTTTTTCTGGTGCATGAGCGCGTTTCCACTCGCCTGCTGCGTACTTGTTACCTTCAGCCCACGTAGGGTAGCTATGAATTGTACCTAGTATTTTGTTAAGGCCTAAACCGTGTTTCATTGCCAGTACAAACTCAGCTATTAAATCGCCAGCGTGCTCAGATACCACTGTAACACCGAGTATTTTGTCTTTGCCTTTAGGGGTAATTACTTTTATAAAGCCTTTGGTTGCGCTGTCGGTAATGGCGCGGTCTAGCTCTTCAAATTCAAAGCGAGTGATTTCATAATCTATGCCTTTATCAATAGCGTCTTGCTCGTTTAAGCCAACACGTGCTACTTCAGGGTCAATAAATGTGGTCCACGGAATGACACGGTAATCTACTTTAAACTTTTTAAGATTACCAAATAAGCCATTTACTGCTGCGTACCAACCCTGATGAGCGGCTACGTGCGTAAACTGATACGGCCCTACAATATCGCCCGCGGCAAAAATGTTAGGGTAAAGCGTTTCAAGGTATTCGTTAGTAACTACAGTGCGGTTAGTTTCTATGCCAAGTTCTTCAAGGCCGTAACCTTTAAGGCGAGCGCTTCGGCCAACAGCACATAGTAGTTCATCGTATTCAATATCGATTTCGGTATCGTTATGTTTTACCACAATGAATTTTTTACCGTCGCGCGCTTCACAGCGTAGTGCCTGATGCGAGGTTAAAATGTTTACGCCACTTTCTGTCAGCGCTTCGTGAGCAAAGGTAGACACTTCTAAGTCTTCTTTGATCATAATGCGTTCAGCCATTTCAATTTGCGAAACATTTGAGCCTAAGCGTGCAAAACTTTGTGCAAGTTCACACCCAATTGGACCACCGCCAAGTACAACAAGCTTTTTAGGGGCTTCTTCAAGCTCAGCAAATTTAGTCCATAATGTATCGCTTGTTACATAGCCTGTTTCTTCAATACCAGGTAATGGCGGTACAAATGGGCGTGCACCAGTGGCAATAACAATAGTACGGGCTGTGAGTGTTTGCGTGCCGCCATCGTTAAGTTTAATTTCTACAGTCCACGGGTCTAATAATTTACCGTAGCCTTTTACAACATCTACACCAAGGTTTGTGTAGCGCTCAACGCTATCGTGCGTGGCGATGTCGGCAATTACTTTATGTACACGTGCCATTACTTTTTTAAACGAAAACTGCGGTGCCATGTTTTCTAAGCCGTAGTGTTCACCGTGGCGAATTTGCTCAGCAATTTTAGCGCTTTTAATAACGGCTTTACTTGGCACACACCCGTAGTTTAAACAGTCGCCACCCATTTCGCCGGCTTCAATTAGGGTTACTTTGGCTTTAACTGCTGCTGCAATGTAGCTTGTCACTAAGCCGCCAGCACCTGCGCCAATAACAATCATGTTACGGTCAAATGTTTTGGGTTTAGTGTAGTTTTTATAAACACGGCGCTTTTTTATTGCATTTATTAGGCTTTTTGCAATTAACGGGAATAACCCTAATAACGCAAACGATAAAATTAAATCCAGCGATAAAATGCCAGATAAGCTCTCTATTTGCGCAAGTTGCGTACCTGCGTTTACAAATACAAAGGTACCCGCCAGCATGCCTACTTGGCTTACCCAGTAAAAAGTCCATGACTTAATAGCGGTTAAACCCATTAATAAATTAATTAAAAAGAACGGAAAAACAGGCACTAAGCGCAGCGTAAATAAGTAAAATGCGCCTTCTTTTTCAACCCCAGTATCTATAGCGGCTAAACGTTCAGGAAAGCGTTTTTTTATGGTATCGCGCAATAAATAACGTGACACTAAAAATGCCAACGTAGCACCAATGCTTGAGGCAAACGAGGCAACTAATAGACCTTGCGCCAAACCAAATAATGCACCTGCGGCTAGCGTTAAAATAGCTGCACCGGGCAGTGATAGCGCGGTAACTAATATATAAAGTAAAAAGAACCCTCCGATCACCAAAAACGGTGATTGGGCTTTGTACTGATCAAATTGCGCCATCGACCCTTTTAGCCCGTCAAGGGTAAGAAGCTGGTTTAGGTCATAAAAAAAGAATAAGCCGACACCTATCGCCGCCAGTAATAACAAACTTAATTTTTTTAACATGCTATCTCTCAAACGGTTTAAAAGTTATGGGTAAGCGTGAGCTTAGCGTTAATTGGTAATTCTGGGAACGCGAGTGTCGCGCCAAAATAACCGCCTTCAAATACAGGGCGCCAGTTTTGCTGATCGGTAATATTATTTACATCAAGCCTCAATTTAGTTGCTGAGGTAAACGCATAGCTGGTATTAACATTTAAGGTGTGCTGATCGCGAATGTATACGGTAGCCAAAAAATCCAATGGGTAGCTTTTAGTATACAGGGCAGAAAATCCAGCTTGCCACTGAGAAGTAATTGTATAGTTAGCGTTTAAGCTTAACGATTGCTCTGGGATCCCTTGTACTTGACGGTTTGAGGGAGCAAAAGCTGTATAACTTGGTGCACCAATGCTGTTACCCGCAATAATATCGGGACGCGAATTATCAAACGCATCGGCTATTTGAGCTGAGTCTTGGCCTGTCGCAGAGTTATCATAACGGGCATCAATGTAACTGTAGCCTGCGCTTACCCAGTAAGGGTAAGCGTCGTAAAATACTTGGCTTTCGAATCCGGTTGTACGAATGCCAGTATTGCTACCATCGCGATTACGTAAGCTGCGGCGTTGGCTAAATACAGCAGCATCTGCATACCAGTCGCTTTGTGTTGGCGCATATTTCACGCCAAACTCGACTAAAGTATTTTCCGTAGCAAAATTTTGTGCGCTAATTGTATTGTCACCACCTAACGTATTGCCGCCGGCCATGCTGTTAGAGGTGGCTTCGTTATAACTTGCTGCCGCATAAGTGGTTAAATCGTCATTAACTGAGTAATTAACGCTCAGCTGCGCTGATTGCAGTGTATCATTTATGCTATCACTAGCCGCTATTTGACCTTGAGGCGCAATGGGGTCGCGTGCTTCTACATCATAGTAATCAACACGATAGCCAGCACTGGTGCGTAAGCTGTCAGTCCATTGTGAGTCTTGTTGAATGGCAATGCCGGTTTGCCATGAGCGTGAGTCTGTAGTGTCTGATAAATTAAAATCACCACTGCCATCATTGTTAATATCGTACTGACCACCAGGGGATACATATACACCAGAACGTAGCTCTACCAAACGTGCTTTTTGAGTATCAGTTAATGGAATGCGGCGGTTTGAAAGTGGGCCGGTTAAATCAATAGGTGTGTCGGCTTCAGTAGTAAACTGGCTGTAACCCAATACTTTATTGTAGCGAACATCAACAGCAAATAAGGTTTGCTGCTCATCGCTCCATTGATACGTAAGTTCAGTGCGGTTTTGTGCGGTATCGGCACCATCAATTATTTCAACAAAACTATTTTGTGCTATTTCTTCGCGCTGTAAATGTTGAAAGTAACTAATGTTTTTAATCGACATTACATCAGACAGTGCGCGCTTATAAATACTGTGAACTAAATAAGTGGTTGCTTGATTGAGATTATCAGGATCGGTAAGCACACGGCTGGTATCTATTTTGACTTGTCCTGTAGGCGATATAATAGAGCCTGCGCTAGGCACTGTGCTGCCATTCGCTTGTAACCCTTGACCAGTAATGTAAAGATTATGATCGATAAGCGCTTGGGTAGGGCGGTTTATACCGGCGTTATCGGTAAATTCTGTTTGGTACAGTTCAAAGTTAATGTCCCAACTGCTTTTATCATCCGGTAAAATTTTTAATGCCGCAAACAAGCTATCACTTTGTGTGGCTGAGTAGTCATAATAACTACCCTGATCAATATGCTCATAGCTAACACGTAAGCCAATTTTATTCTCAACAATCGGTGCGTTGTAATCTACTTGGGCACTATACTTATCCCAACTGCCTGCAGACAACTTCACATTGCCTTTGCGCTGATCAGTTGACGCTGTTTTAGAGTGTAAGTTTACAAAGCCACCATTACGTTGGCTTGAACCAAACAGCACAGGCGGTGCGCCTTTAACTACGTCTATTTGTTCTATCGCATTAAACGACAACGGCACACCAAAACCATTATTACCTGCTTGGCGTCGAGTACCATCTTGAAATAACTCACCTAACTGGCCGCGGATCGTCGGTAAGCTTGGTGCACCAAAACCACTGGCCGCGTATGTATTAGGACTTACAGCGAGCACATCGTGCAATGTTGTTATATTTAATTGCTCAATTAACTCTTTAGAGATAGGCGTCACAGAGCGGGCTATGTCTTGCAAAGCCAGGTTGTCGCCAAAAGGGCCGTTTACTGTGGTGTTTTTAATAGAGAGGTTTTTAGATTTAAGCGCTTGACCTGCCACCTCAATTCGCTCAATGGGGTCAGAGCTAGTTGTTTCATTAGCCTGAGCAGCTAAAGCTACATTTAACAGGGGGGCGAGGGTTAAAGCTAAATACGTGTATTTCAAATCGTGTTTCTCTATTTTTATATGTTGATGTACACAAAAGACCAAGACAGATAAAAATATCTTTCAATCAATTGCTAATATTTTTATTTTTTATCTTAGCGCTTAAATAATAGTGCCTTTAAATAACTCAACTTAAGATCAGTTTAGGTTTAATTTTAATTAATTGAAAATAAAAATACGTTTATACGGTCTTACTTGCCAATTAGTTTATTTATATCTTTTTTAAGGAAATTTTATGACAGATTCGATCAATACAGATGTACAAACTCGTTTGCAATGGTCGCTTTTATCGCTGCGATTAGGGGTGTTTATTGTGATGGTAATGTGGACACTGGATAAATTTGTAAATCCGGGGCATAGCGCCCGTATTTTTGAACATTTTTATGGGATCAGTGGCTCTACCGATACTATTGCTTATATTTTAGGTGCACTGCAATTATTGCTAGTAATAGCATTTTTAGTCGGTTTTAAAAAACGTATTACTTACGGTGTTATTTTTATAATGCATGGACTATCAACGCTATCTTCTTACAACCAGTACATTGATGGCTTTAATAATTTACTGTTTTTTGCAGCATGGCCTATGTGGGCTGCGTGTTTTGTGCTTTATTTATTACGCGATCAAGACGTAAAATTTACTGTTAAATAATAAGCAAAAAAAATGGTTATAAGCGTTAGCCTATAACCAATAAAGTACACAGGGAGTGTAGGAAGTTCTGTTGAGCAAAGTAAGCGGTTAGCAAGCCATTTACTGTGTGTAATTAAAAGCACTTTTTGGCGCTTTCAATCAAGTTAAGTTGCTGTAACAAATACGTACAATAATAAAAGCAAAGCCAATGCCAATTTTTAACAGTATGAATTTTATAGATATTTATATTGTTTGGGTTGTGGCTTTGCATAATGCAGGTAATTTTTTCTATATTGCAACGGTAAAAGTTACCTACTTTGCAATATGAAAAAATGGCACTGTTTTAGAATCCGATACAACTAAAAGCAGCGAAGATTTAAAAATCAGCGGCTACTTCAAATTCTAATCGTTCATGACTAATAGGATGGGTAAAAGCTAAATACTCGGCATGCAAATGTAGTCGGTCTGATTTTTCACCGTAGTGGGTGTCGCCCACAATGGGTGTATTTAACCCCAAGTGGTGGGCACAGTGAACACGCAATTGATGAGTACGTCCTGTTTTTGGATAGAGTTGTAAGCGGGTAGTATTATTTTTACGTTCCAGTACCTGCCATGTTGTTAATGACGGCTTCCCCGTTTTGTAACACACCATTTGCCGTGGCTTATCATCAAAATCAAGCACTAAAGGTAGCTCTATGCTGCCACTTTCAGCAGCAATATTACCCGCCACTAAAGCAACATAACGTTTTTCTACACTACGCTCTATAAATTGCTTTTGCAGTGCTTTATGTACCCGTTTATTTAGCGCAATCATTAACAGCCCTGAAGTCGACATGTCTAATCGGTGTACAATAAGTGGCCCCGAAGCGTGTGGGAACTGAGTTTTAATACGCATATATACCGAATCGTCAATATTAATGCCTGGCACAGATAAAAATTCAGCAGGTTTATTTACCACCAACAAATCATCGTCTTGATAAACAATCGTTAGGTCTTTACCCTGTGCAGGGTTGACCAAGAGCGGGTTGTCTTCAACATTTAACCCCTCCAGCATATGTCCTAAAATAGGCTGGCATTTGCTGTAACACGATGGGTAATAATGTAAATGATGCCTAATCGCTGATTTTGGCGGTGCGCCCCACCAAAATTCGGCCATAGCCAGCGGCTTTAAATTATGTTTATAGGCATATTGTAATAATTTTGGCGCTGCACAATCTCCCGCACCTGAAGGCGGTGTGTGTTCGGGCAGTTTGGCAAAAATGGCATTCAAATCGGTCACTTCGCCGTTTGCATTTAAAAACTGGTATTGAGCGAATAGCTTTTTTTGTAAATTTTTAGAGAGTACTTTACGGCGTTTTTTTAATCCGTTAATTTCATCATCTATTGTGAGTTGTGCTTGTTCAAGCGCTGCAATGCGTGTTTGCCACTGTTGCTTTAATGCTTGTAGTTGTTTTTTCTCAACAATGCTCTGCCCAGCTAATTGGTTCTTCAGTTTTTCAAACTCATCATTATTGAGTTGTTCGCTGGCGGCTTGTCGTTGCTGTTTTCGCTGTTTTCGAGTTACTTGCATCGCTTGCTGCTTGGCGATAAGTTGTTGCTCATAGTGTTGGCGAGCAGTCACTAACTGTTGCTCAATTTGTTGATAATTATCACTGTTTTGCAAGGCTGTAATTTGCGCATTAATATCGTTAATCACTTGGCTCTGCTGACTAAATTCTGCATCGTCTATATGTTTAAGTGCCACATTTGGCGCAAAATGCAGTTGCTCATCTATCCCCGCTATTTGCCCCGAATAGGCGCTAATAAAGCCTAGCTGTTGCGACTCATCTTGAACAACCAATACGCCAAACATTTTACCGGCATCAATATCATCTGTATCTAAAATAGCCTTATCTAGCTTTTTTAATTGTTGTTGTAATTGTTTTGCAGCGGCAACGGCCAGCGGATGAGGTTTATAATAAAAGGGAAACGTAAACTGCTCAGGCAGTGCAAGGTTATCTATATTTTCATTAAAAGTGGTAAAGCAGCTAGCAGGGTTTGACATGGCAATAGTGTGATTAGCAGTTATCAGAATAATTAGTCAGAGTGTAACATAAGCAGCGCTGTGCCACTAAGCATGCCTGGCATTACAAACAAAAAGGCCAACATATTTATGTTGGCCTTTGGTATTAAGCTAAGACTTATTTGTTAGCGTCTTTCACTGCTTTTAATTTAGCCGCATGGTCAATTTCAAATGCAGGCATGTCTTTTTTGCCTTCCATCAAGTAGTTGTCCATCCAACGCATTAAACGCAAGCTGTAATCGTACTGTGCCGCTACTTTACGGTTACCATGGCCTTCGCCTGGGTAGTAAACAAGGCGAACATCTTTACCTTGCACTTTCATGTAACGGTAAAGTTCCATAGATTGTGCAGGGTGAACACGAGGATCGTCTTTACCATGCATAATAAGCAGTGGCGTTTCAGATTGACCCGCCCAGTAAATTGGGCTGCGCTCTAGGTACCATTGCCATTTATCCCATGGGTATGAACGCGCATGAACTAGGTTCATTTCGTTTGAAATATCAGTAGTACCAAATTTAGATAGCTGGTTAGTTACACCCACAAACATAACGCTGGCAGCAAAGTGCTCGGTTAGCTTTGTTGCGCCCCACGCTGATGCATAACCGCCGTAAGAACCACCGGTAATACCCACGCGTTTAGTATCAACTAATCCCATATCAACAAGGTGATTTTTAAAATCAACTAAGTCGTCAAACTCTTTACCTGCGTAATCGTTTTGACCTAGTTTAGAGTAATCTACGCCTTTACCTGTTGAACCTCGGTAATTAGGGTAAAATACCGCGTAACCACGTGCAGCGCCCATTTGACCAGGACGCGAGTAGTTAGTTACCCAGCCGTTTTTATCATGACTTTCAGGGCCACCGTGTACCGACATAATTAGTGGGTAGCGTGTGCCTTTTTCATAATCGAGTGGGTAAACTAATACACCATCAAGCTCTACACCGTCACGCGCTTTAAGGGTAATTGTTTCTTGTTTAGCAAAGCGTTTGTCGTTTAACCAGCTGTTTGAATCAGTTAAACGCTTTGCCTTGTTACTGCGCACAATAAAGACTTCGTTAGGGTGTTTTGCCGTGTTACCACGAAGTGCTAGTGTTTTATCTGAATCAGAAACACTTAGCTGTGAGGCAATAAATTTGCCCTCTTTTACTAGCTTCTTGTATTTGTTAGAGCCGGTTTTAATGCTCGCAACAAAACTTTCTGTGCCAACATTGGCAATAAAGTTAAGCGTGTTACGTTTATGCGACCATTCAACGTCAACAACTTGGCCCATAAAGTTAGGTAACCATTCAGTGATTTCGGCGGTTTTAGTATCGGCAATAAATAAGCGGCCAGTTGCAGGGTCGTGCTTATCTTCAGCACCTAAAATAGCAATGTATTTACCGTCATGCGAAAGCTCGGCATCGCCTAGCTTACCTTCAGTTTTAAACGATAAGGTGACTTTGTTGCTGGCAATATCAAACAAGTGCCACATCGATTTTGTGTATTTATCATCAATTAGTGCAGTAGGTTGAGTTTTAACCAGAAGCTTTTCACCATTCGCAGCCCAATTAACGTCACTCACGTAGCTATCAACATTGAGTGCGGTAGGGGTAAGTGGCTTGTCGGCTTTAGCTAAATCTACAATAAAAAGCTGCTTGTTTTTAAGGCCTTGCTCGTACACTTCTGCTTTAAAGCCAAGTTTTTTAAGTTCTTTTTCTGACTTATCAGCAGCTGGCATTGCTAAAATAGCGACTTGCTTGTTATCAGGGCTTAACTGATAGCTTGAAATAGATGTGTCTTTTAATGACATAACCGCTTGTGCTTGGCCGCCATCAACAGGTATTTGGTAAAGCGAAGTATATTTGTCGTCTTTTAATTTCGCTAAAAAGTAAATTGTTTTGCTGTCGTTTGACCATTGTAGGCTTTTAATATTAACTGAACCGGTAATAAAAGGGCGTTCAACACCTTTATCGTCAACAACATAAAGCTCACTGTAATTGCTGCCATTTTCGTCAACGTAAAGCGTGCGAGGTAACGAACGGGTAAATGCAACACTGTCGCCATCGGGGCTAACGGTTGTTTGTATTACCGATTTTACTTTTGGAATGTCTTCAACAGTAATTGCTGATTGCGCAAATGCAAGTGAGCTTGAAAGCCCAATTGCTATCGCTAAGCTAGTTTTTAGCATTGTTATTTCCTTTGCTTTATTAGATTTCAGCCATTATAGCAAGGTGTTCTCAATATACTAAAAAATGCGATTAATCCTCAAAAGAGGAGGTTTAATGTTGTAGTTATGCAAAAGCGCGGCTTAAAACCGCGCATAAATCTATAGACTCTTTTTAGGAGGAAGTGCCACGTTTGCAAAAATAAGTCCTGCCACCAGCGACATAAAGATTAAAAACGTTTGCTGACCAATATGATCTGCATAAACAAAGTCTTGGCCTTCAATCAGTGAGTTTAAACCAATATACGTTTTGCTCCCTGGTACCAATACAATTAGGCCTTGCATAGCAACAATTGAGGCCGGGGCATTAGCAACACGGTTAAATAAATTACTAAATACACCGACTGAAAATGCACCAATAAAGGTCCCTAACGTGTAATTTAAATCTAAATAAATAGCAGGCCCAATACTGGTGCCATAAGCTATAAAGCCTGAGGCAATAGACCAGATTGCATGTTTAAGCTTAGTTCTAAAAATAACGATTAAGCTACTACATAAAAGTAAAATAGCGAGCCATGCAGTCCACTTTGGTAGCGGCTCAGGTTGTACGAAATCAGCTTGCCCAAATACCGCAAAGCCAATAGCAAGACCAATAAAAGCCCCAAAATAAAGCTTAAACAGCAACATAAATGAGTCCATTACGCGTGCTGTGCCCGATACTAAGTGTCTGGCTGCAAGTTCAGCTAGGCCAAGTGCAAGGGCTAAACCGGGTATAAACACAATAATGGCAGAAAGTACAATTAATCGAATGTTGATGTGTGCATCTAAATGAACGCTAATAGCACAAGCAAGAATAGCCGACACTATCGCCACTAATGGCTCAAGCATGTGGGCCACACGTTTCGAACGAGCCGACCACAATACAAATAAGTATACAACAAAGGTCAATAAACCAGACCAAATAACATCATTCCAACTGGTGCCCATAAGCATGGCAAATGCGCCGCCAGAGGTAGCAAAGGCAACACCTGTCAGTACTCTATTATAAGGATTTGGAGCATCAAAAATGATATCAAGTTGCTGATCAACCTCTTGCAACGTGAGCTCGCCATTGAGCATTTTATTAACTAAATCGTCGGTATCGGCAAGTGAACCTAAATCGTGATCGCCTGGGTCAACGCGGGCAACATGGGTATATTCATCTTCATGGCCATCGGTCCAAATAACAAAGGTAACCGACGTGGGCGACATAACAAACGATGATTTAAGATCTAAATAAGTCGCCACTTCCATTAAGTGGGCTTCTAAGCGATAGGCCGGGGTACCGTATTTATGGAGCATTTTGCCCAATTTAACGATAAATTTGCGTTTTTCAGTAAACGTTGCGGTTTTCAAATTTGTTTTGAACCAACTATTAAATAACTAAGCTAAAAATATAGGCAATAATGCTAAAATTGCCCAAGTTTATTTGCGGCGATTTTAAACACAAATCGCCGCCTGTCTAGTGATTTTTAAAGTTATTTTTTATTTTTTTCTGCTATCCACTGCGACATATATTGTGTACTGCGCATGGTATGGTGTTTGAGCATTTGACCCGTGAAATTTTTCATCCTGTGAGCATCTAAATTACTGCTTATTGAGTCGATTTTTTCAATTAATTGAGCACTTAACTGCACTTTGTCATACAGAGTATTAAGCAGAAGGCCGCCAGCGGCTTGTGCTTCACTAAATTTAGCCTCGTTGTTGTATAAAGAGACTGCGGCATCTGCAAAAGCTTGCGCATCTGCTGTTACCACACCTGGCCAAGGTAGCGTGCTGTGCATACCTTCGCTGCCAATAGGCGTGGTGATGCTTGGGGTTTGCATGATCATGGCTTCTAAAAGTTTACCTTTAATACCTGCCCCAAAACGCAAAGGAGCTAAGCAAATCCGCGCACTTTGCATTACTTCATACGCATCATCGGCCCAACCTTTAATTAAAAAGCCGGTTTTAGGATTATTAAGCGCGGTGGCTTTTGGCGGTGGGTAGGAACCATAAATATGCAATTCTGCCTGCGGTAGTTGTTTGCGGATAAGCGGCCAAATTTTTTGTAAATAGAGTACCGCATCCCAGTTTGGGGCATGTCGGAAATTGCCAATGGTCATAAAGTGTTGGCGTTGTTCATACGATTTAGTTTGCTCAGGTAAGGCACTTAAATCAACCATAAATGGTAAGTGATGTAACACACTAGGCTCAACTTTAAACACTTCATTGAGTAGTTCCATCTCATAGCTTGAGATAATTAAGCTGAGATCACAGCGTAAAATAGCGGCTATTTCACGTTTAGCTATGTCTGATAGTAAATCGTTATGGTTAAATTCACGCTCAGCTTTATGCGCCTCATGGCGAGCATTACGCAGGCACTGCAAATCTTCGGTATCTAAAATTTTAAGCGCATTAGGACAATGCTTATCTACGCGCCAACCAAATTGTTCTTCCATCATAAAACGATCGAACATCACTAAATCGGGGTTGTAAGCTTTAACATAGTCATCAAAACTATCGCAGTTAAGAGCGATGCTTTGGCTGGTTATACCAAAGTCGGCAAGGTCAACCATGTGTTCGGTAGGCAGTGCGGGCGTGGCGAACTCAACATCCCAGTTTTGCGCCCTAAACGCATTTAGTAACGACATCATGTGCGTACCTGCAGCAGATGAATTGGGCTCTGGCCATACATAGCCAATTACCAGCACTTTTTTCATTGGCTAGATTCTCTAATTATTTGATGGAAAAACAGACTCAAACACAGTGGTATATTTTTAAAAGCTGTAACGGTATTTAAAAAGCAGAGTATGATTTCGAAAAACTAAAATGCTGCAAATTAATGGACATAAACAACCAATTTTAGCGTTGAGTAAATAGGCGTGTATTTTAGCGTATTCAGGCTACTTAAGTCATTACTTAGCTTAACACTTTATGAATGGTGCAAAACGTGTTTATATATCCGGTAATATTCAAAAATAAAAAGGATAAAAACATGAATGCTTTTAGGCTATTAATTGCCTTGGTAGGCTGCATTGTTTTATTGCCTGCAAGTTATGCAGAGCAAGGATATCAAACTCCTTCACCTGCGCTTGCTACACTCGTAGATGCTAAGTTAGCCCCTACTAGCTCTTTATCAAATGATGGCCAGTGGCTTGCTTTGTTTGAACGAAAGCGTGTTGTATCAATAGATGAGCTGGCAAAAGAAGAATTTAAGCTTGCGGGAATAAAGCTCAACCCAGCTAACTTTTCACGCTCACGGGTAAGTGCCAAATACAGTGCGTTAGAACTTAAGCATGTAGAAAGTGGTACTGTGGTTAACGTGAATAATTTGCCACAGGGGATTATTCGCTCCCCTCGCTGGTCAGCAAATAGCGAGTATTTAGCGTTTATTGTTGAACAATCGGATAACGCACGGCTTTGGGTTTATAGCGTTAAAACCAAGCAAGCAAAGCAGTTAAATGAGCTTGCACTTAATTCAGTATTAACTGCTACACCTTATCAGTGGTTACCCGATAGCACAGCGATTGTGGCTAATTTAGCGGTTAACTTAGACAAACCCAGATTAACCAATGATACCCAAAGTACGGTACCAGTTATTCAACAAAGTAGCGGTGAAAAAGCGCCAGCGCGTACTTATCAAAATTTATTAACCAGCCCGTTTGATGAAGCACAGTTTAAGTTTTATGGCCAAGGGCAATTAGCATATATAACGCTTGATGGTAAAGCTCAGCAAATTGGTCGTGCTGGCTTATTTAAATCGTTTTCAATTTCGCCTGATTCAACCAATATTTTAGTCGCGACCATCGACGAGCCATTTTCGTATCAAGTTCCTTACAGCCGTTTTGCAACTACATGGCAAATATGGGGAATGCGTGGATATGCATTAGTCGAGCTGGCAAAGCAACCCCTTGCCGACAACATTCCACAAGGGTATGACAGTGTTCGCACTGGTCGTCGTGATTTTGAGTGGCGAGCCGATCAGGGTGCGGAGGTTATTTGGGCCGAAGCGCAAGATGGCGGCGATATGAAAACTGAGGTTGAGCATCATGATTACCTTTATAGTTTACGTGCACCGTTTAAACGCGAACCAAAGTTGTTTGCAAAAGTAGAGCGCCGTTATGCAGGTATAGAGTGGGGTAATGACAGCATTGCCATGCTAAGTGATTGGCGCTTTAGTGACAGACAAGTGCGTACTTATGTTATTCAGCCACGTAATGCTGATAGCAATCGTGTGCTATTTTCAGAGCGCAGTTACAATGATGCTTACAAAGACCCTGGTAGTGCCATATATGAGCGTAACGACTTAGGAACACGTGTTATAAAAGTCGTTGGTGGACGTTACATTTACCTTCGTGGTAATGGAGCATCTGAGCAAGGAAATATTCCATTTTTAGATCAATACGATGTAAAAACAAACAGCTCTAAACGAATTTGGCAATCTGCTGCACCTTACTACGAGCGAGTGCGTGCTTTATTAGACGATGAAGGTAAGCGTATTATTACTATTCGTGAATCTAAAACGCAGCAGCCTAACTTTTTTATTCGTGATTTAGATAAAGATAGCTTAACGCAACTGACCCAATTTGAGCATCCGTATCCTGCATTTAAAGGGGTGACTAAAGAACAATTACGTTATACCCGCGATGACGGTGTTGAGCTTTCAGGTACGCTTTATTTACCGCCAGGGTATGACAAAACACAAGGGCCTTTACCTGTTCTGATGTGGGCATATCCACTTGAATATAAAGATAAAGCGGTTGCTTCACAAGTGCGTGAATCAGAATACGAATTTACCTATATAGGTTATTGGGGCCCAATGCCTTATTTAGCTAAAGGGATTGCAGTATTTGACGATCCTAAAATGCCGATTGTAGGTGTTGATGGCAGTGAGCCAAATGATCACTTCAGAAAACAGTTGGTTTCTAGCGCCAAAGCAGCGGTTGATGTAATGGTTGAAAAGGGTATTGCTGATAAAGATAATATCGCCATTGCAGGGCACTCTTACGGTGCATTCATGGTGGCTAACTTATTAGCGCATAGCGACTTATTTAAGGCTGGTATTGCCCGAAGTGGTGCGTATAACCGCACATTAACGCCGTTTGGTTTTCAGGGTGAAGAACGTGATTTTTGGCAAGCACAAAGTGTGTACGCAAACATGTCGCCGTTTTTCCATGCTGAGAAGATTAACGAACCTATGTTAATGATCCACGGTCAAGAGGATCCTAATTCGGGAACTTTCCCAATGCAAAGTGAGCGTATGTACGCAGCGCTTAAAGGCTTGGGTAAAGAAGCGCGTTTAGTGATGCTTCCTTACGAAGCTCATGGCTACCGTGCCCGTAAAAGCTTATTACATGTACTGTGGGAGCAAGAGCAGTGGCTTAATAAGTACTTGCTAAGTGATAACGTTGAACCAGTTGATATGGAAGAACAACCGATTCAATAGTGTATTATGCCGTGAGATCAAGAAGATCCACTCTTAATCTCACGGCACTTAGCAAAAAATAGGGCTTTCGAGCTACGGGTCTCGGGCTAAGAGCATCGAGCTAAGTTCGGTGCTCTTAGCCCGACTCTCGATGCTGTTACTTCTAATTTATCGGAAGCTATTTCACCTTTGGCTTTTTTCCTTTACCCTTTCATTCAAAATTAACACTACTTTTTTAACCTATTGCGAGCTTTAAATGATTGATGTAGCTGCACTTGCGGTATTTGTTCCTACGTTCTTTTTTGTGTCTATTACTCCTGGTATGTGTATGACACTGGCCATGACTTTAGGCATGAGTATAGGCGTGCGCCGAACTTTATGGATGATGATTGGCGAGCTATTAGGTGTCGCTAGCGTTGCGGTAGCCGCGGTGCTTGGTGTAGCCAGCGTTATGCTTAATTACCCCAGTGCATTTGATATTTTAAAATGGCTAGGTGGCGCTTATTTAATCTACATTGGCATTAATATGTGGCGTGCGAAAGGAAAGATGTCGGTTGATACGCATAACACAACAGCCGTGAGCCGATATTCATTATTTTCGCAGGGGTTTGTAACCGCCATTGCCAACCCTAAGGGATGGGCGTTTATGATTTCCTTATTACCTCCTTTTATTAACGTACAATACAATGTTGCGCCACAGTTAGCGGTGCTGGTGGCTATTATTTTACTCTCAGAGTTTATCTGTATGATGATTTACGCAACAGGTGGCAAAAGCCTGCGGCTATTTTTAACCAAAGGCAATAATATTAAGTGGATGAATCGTATTGCGGGGAGTTTAATGGTGCTAGTGGGAGGTTGGTTAGCTTTGGGTTAAAAAAGAGCCCGAGGCTCTTTTTTATTTTGAGCATACAAAACCGCTAACCTTTTAATCTGAGTATGCTTGACTTTACAGCGCTTTTAAAAACGGCGCAGTACGGCTTTTTGTAGATTGCGCAACCTCGTTTGGTTTACCTTGTGCAACTATTATCCCGCCTTCGTCGCCGGCTCCTGGGCCAATATCAATAACCCAATCACTGTTACTGGCAACTTGCATATCGTGCTCAACCATAATGACGGTGTTGCCCGCATCAACTAAGCCACTTAACTGCGCCATTAGCATAGCTACATCTTTAGGGTGCAGGCCAGTGGTTGGCTCATCTAAAATATAAAGCGTATCGCCGCGCTGTGTACGCTGTAACTCGGTAGCAAGTTTAATGCGCTGGGCTTCACCGCCCGAAAGCTCAGTAGCAGGTTGGCCTAGACGTAAATAGCCAAGACCTACTTGTAGCAGCGCATTTAGCGCGCGCAAAATAATAGGTTCGTCGGCAAAAAATGTATGCGCTGATTCAACGGTTAAATTAAGTACATCAGCAATAGTTTTATCTTTATAGGTAATGTCGAGTGTTTTTTGGTTGTAACGCTTGGCGTTGCATACAGGGCAAGGCGAATACACGCTAGGCAAAAATAACAGCTCCACGCTTACAAAGCCTACGCCTTCGCAATTTTCGCATCGACCCTTTTTAACGTTAAACGAAAAGCGACCGGCATCGTACTTACGCGCTTTTGCCTCTTTGGTATTGGCAAACAGTTTACGTACGTGATCAAATAAGCCCGTATAAGTTGCAAGGTTTGAACGAGGTGTGCGGCCAATGGCTTTTTGATCAACCGTTACCAGGCGCTTTATGTGTTCAATGCCGTGAGTTATTTGCCCGCCAGTTGTTATATCGAGCTCTTGCTCGAGTAGCTCGGCTTCATCTGTAGGTATTTGTGGCTGCGATTTTTGCCCTAGTGCATCGTAAACCAATTCAACAAGCGCTTGGCTTACTAAGCTTGATTTACCTGAGCCTGATACCCCTGTAACACTTGTAATAACCCCAAGCGGAAATTCTACATTAAGTTTTTGTAAGTTATTACGCTCAACATTTTTAAGCGTTAGCCATGCTTTTGCTGGGCGTTGTTTACTTTGTATTTGAGCTTGCTGAGATTCGTCATTTTTAAATAAATACTGGCTCGTGTGTGAGTTACTAATTTGCTTTAAGCCTGCAACAGGGCCGCTATAAACAATATTACCGCCACGGGAGCCCGCATTTGGTCCTACATCAACCACCCAATCGGCATGGCGAATAACACTTACGTCGTGCTCAACCACAAACACTGAGTTACCAGCGGCAATTAGCTCATCTAGTGCGGCTAATAAGGCTTGTGTATCGGCAGGGTGTAAACCTGCTGAGGGTTCATCTAACACATACACTACACCAAATAATTTTGATCGAATTTGCGTTGCAAGCCTTAAGCGTTGTAATTCACCAGGCGATAACGATGGGGTGGTGCGTTCAAGCGATAAATACCCTAAACCAAGTTTGGTGAGTGCTTCAACGCGTTTAAGAATGTCGCCTGCTATACGCTTTGCAACTATGGCTTTTTCGGGGTTTGCAGCGTTACTTTTAGCGGGGTTACTAGCAGCAAACCTTAGCTTATCTGCCAGCTCATTGAGTGTTAGCTGCGAAATTTCGCCTATATCAAGGCCAGCTACTTTAACCGATAACGACTCTTTTTTGAGTTTTTTTCCTTCGCACTGCGGGCACTGTGATATTTGCATATACTGCGATACGCGCTTTTTAGTACGTGGGCTTTGAGTGCTCGTAAACGACTGTAAAACAAAACGTTTAGCACTTGTAAATGTACCCATATAGCTAGGGCTTTCTTCATTTTTAATTGCCGCTTGTGTTTGCTCAAGTGTGTACTCAGGAAACACGGGCACTGTAGGTGTTTCGTCGGTAAATAAAATCCAATCACGGGCTTTTTTAGGCAGGGTATTCCACGGTTTATTAATATCGTAGCCTAAAGAAGTAAGAATACGGCTTAGGTTTTTACCTTGCCAAGCCGGCGGCCATGCTGCAATGGCGCGCTCTTTAATTGATTTAGTGGGATCGGGCACTAGTAACTCTTCGGTGACGTTAAAAACGCGGCCAATACCATGGCACTCTGGGCAGGCGCCTTGTGGCGTATTGGGCGAAAACGCATCGGCGTAAAGTATGCCTTGCCCTTTGGTGTATTCGCCTGCGCGTGAGTAGAGCATTCGCAGCGCGTTAGATATAGTGGTTACACTACCCACCGATGAACGTACCGAGGGTGCACCACGCTGCTGTTGTAATGCTACCGCTGGTGGCAGCCCTTCAATCGAATCTACATCAGGCTCGTCTACCTGATCGATTAACCTGCGTGCATAAGGCGAAACTGAGTCAAGATAACGATGTTGCGATTCGGCAAATAATGTCCCAAAGGCGAGCGATGATTTACCCGAGCCCGATATACCGGTAAACACCACAAGTGAATTACGAGGCAGGTTTACATCCACATCTTTTAAGTTATGAACACGTGCGCCTCTTACTTGAATGCTGTGATCTGGGTTTAATAAGGCCGATTGTACATTATTAACCTCATGTGACTTTTTAGGTGTGGTTGCCATGTAATATATACTCCTGTGTAATAATCCTGTGTTTATTAATGTTCTATAAAGTATTAATAATAATGCAGTCTTACTGAATGAACGCTTAGCTATATGCTAGTTTTGCATTTACATAACAGAAAAACTGCTAGTATAAACTTTAACCAAAGACAATAATATTAATTGACTGAAGCGTATTGCGGGGAGTTAAATGATGTAGGTAGAAGTTTGGTTAGGTTGGAATAAGTTAACAATTTTAGTTATGTATTTATTGTTTTTTTTATTTGTTAGCATTTTTATGCTGTTTTAATTAAATATGGGCTCAATAATACTTAAAAAGCAAAAAAGGCGGTTGGCTTTTTCTGTGTAGTCGCTTATTCTAGCTGCGTAATTTAGTCATTAAATGTAACTTTAAAGTTTACTAATAATTTATAATTTTCTTCAATCCCCAAAGGTATGCCTCGTTTGAACCACATAGCAAAACAAAAAGCCAACTCTGTATTTTTAGAAGGTGTCGTTTGAAAATACCTAAACGCCTACAGCCATTAGTTGATGATGGTTTTATTGATGAAGTGATCAGCCGTTTAATGAGCGGTAAAGAGGCCGATGTATTTGTGGTCGCCTGTGGCGATGACATTCGCTGCGCTAAGGTTTATAAAGAGGCCAGTAAGCGCAGTTTTAAAAAGGCAGCACAGTATCAAGAAGGGCGAAAAGTACGAGGTGGCCGCCAAGCCCGTGCTATGGGTAAACGTTCAAGCTATGGCCGCCAATTAGAAGAAGAAATTTGGCAAAATGCCGAGGTTGACGCGCTGTCGCGTTTATCCTCAGCAGGTGTTCGGGTACCGCAAACTTACGGCTGCATTGACGGTGTATTGCTAATGGAACTTGTAAGCGATGATGAAGGCGATGTTGCACCACAACTTGGCGCGGTTGATTTAACTGAACAACAAGCCATTGAGCAACATACATTAATGATGCATTACATCAAGCTTATGCTGTGCGCAGGGATTATTCACGGTGACTTATCTGAATTTAACGTACTTGTAGATAGTAACGGCCCGGTAATTATTGATTTACCTCAAGCGGTTAACGCCTCTGCTAATAATAGCGCCGAAGCCATGTTTGCCCGCGACGTTAATAATATGCGCCGTTATTATGGCCAATTTGCACCTGCCTTATTACACACGCAATACGCCAAAGAAATGTGGGCACTGTTTGCTGATGCTAACTTAACCCCGCACTCAAAACTCAGTGGCGAATTTGAAGACGACAGCGAAGCGGCAGATGTAGACTCAGTACTTGACGAAATTCAAGCCGCCTTTGATGAAGAGCAAGAACGTAAAGAACGCATTCGCGACGCCGACGAGCAATAATCCTTAATTTATGTGCTGAGTTTTGACTATTAGATCAAAACTTAGCATATAGGTATGAGTCACATAAGGATGGATTTAGCTCGTCACAGCAAAATCTAATCTAGTTCCATTAGTACTATCAACGGTAACCGACAGGTGTGCATTTAACTAAAAGCAGCTTGATACTATCCATTAATTAAATGCCATTGAGTCTGCAAACACATTTTCATTATCAGTGTAATAGTTGATAAATTCTTCCTCATTAAAATCACATGTATAAAAAAAAGACGTTGTGACGGTCTTTTTATTATTTATAGTTATTTCGAATTCAGCTTGTGATGCTTTATTAAATAAAACACGACACTTAGTATTTAAGCCTAACGAATAAACCTTCCCATCAATTTCGATACTGTTGTTGCCTAAAGTAATTTCATTGGGAGTTGTTAATAAATGCAAAAAGTAATAGAGCCCTGTTAAATAGAAAAAAGGAGAAACAAACAAAGCAGCCTTTATCTTTACAGACTCAGAGTCATGTAAGTAATAGGTAGAGATCATGGATATTATTGAGAACAAAACAACCATAACAAAATTCGGAGAGAGCCAGTTTTTGGTAAATTTAAATATCATCTTCGATCGCAGAGGTAAGAGTGACGGTCGACTCAATAATTTAAGCTAACAGAAACTAAGGTTCTAAATTTGTGTAGCCTATCTTATTAAATTAACAATGGTATTTCTACATTTTAGCGCCTGAATAAAATATGCACATCGTCCATTCCCTTGTGTTTGCTTGCTAACCTTTTTGACCAGGTTATTGTGATATCGTACAAAGCCCACCTTGTCGTATTTTCGACAACTTTTTAAGCATAAACGAGAGAGTCCTGAATAACTAAAGTTGACACTTTTGCGAAGTTAGACAAAGAGCGAGAAGCTGTTAGTCAGAGTTTTTCTGTGTGACGTGAAGTTTTGCTCGCTTGACTATCAGCTTGTTGGCGGTTTTTTCAATCTATTCTTAAAAGTTTTTTTGTTGTTATTTTTGAGTAGTTATCGTTTAATAACATGATGTTTTTTAAAGATAACTATTAGCGAATCTTCACCTCTTTAGTGAAAGCTAATGTCGGACCACACATAAGGAAATAGGTATAAAATGGACACTACAATACGAAAAGCTGAATCAACCGATATCGCTGCAATAAAAATGCTGTGGCAGTTTTACCAATATCATCAGAGTATATTTGACTTAGAAGATGTTGGTTTAGATGGTTGCTATGATATTGATGAAGAATATTTAGAATGTGTAGTGCGTGGTGAGGAAGACTGCATTATTTATCTTGTACTCGTTTCTAACCAAATTGCTGGTTTTGCTACCGTAGAACCAACTGAGATCGTTGGCAAAGAAATACCTGAGTTGGCTGATATTTTTATTCTACCCAAATATCGAAAACAAGGCATTGCCAAATTTGTTATTCAAAACTTGATGCCTGTTGAAACAAATCAGTGGCATGTAGCAGTTCATTTAAACGATAGTTCAGCGTTGAAATTTTGGAATAGTTTGTTTGCTAAATTAAACGTTGCGCGTGTTGATAAAGTTGATCCTCCTGAAACAGAAGGCTACCACGAGTTTGTCATCACAAATAACTAGCAAGATTACAACGTCTTCTACGCTTAAGTAAAATTTGGTAAAAAGCGAAAAGCAGCCATTGAGATTGGCTAAATATCGTCGTTAATTGATTGGTTAAACAGCTCTTTGCGTATATATTCATGAAAATGAGCGCTGCGCGCATATTGGTTCATTTAACTTTGCTTTAAGATAATAGAAAACAATGTGATAGTAATATCTTAGGGAATTTGTTAAAACTACATAAAGTAGGTAAATGAGCGTTATATCGGCAGAAATATGCGCGATGAGCGCACTATTAAATTGTTAGCAGTACAGGGATATGTAATGAAATTAGGTGTAATCTGCACATTAGGTTTTTCTTTAGTATTTACTTTGACTGGTTGTTCAACTCAACCTGTATCTCACTATTCTGAGGTAGAAAAAGCAACATCAGATTTTTGTTCAAGGTATAACTATGTCAATGAAGTTGGTAAGGAAGTTAAGCTAACAACTTATACTATTATCGTAAAAGAAACCGATGATAGCGGTAGGGAAATTGAAACCAGCAAAACTGTAACTTGCGACGCATAATACTGCTAACAAGGCATTCAAACGGACAAAAAACAGTTGGTTGTTTTCACTCCGTTCAACATTTTAACCAACTATTTTTTGCCGCTTAATGTGGCGTTAAGTGTTCAAGGAGGAAACATGGTCAAAGCTACTTGTCATTGCGGTAATATCGTTATAACAGCAGACATGCTACTCGAATCCATTACCAGTTGTAATTGTTCAATGTGTTACCGGCTGGGTGCTCTTTGGGCTTATTACACAGTCGATCAAGTTGATATTAAAGTAAAATCAGAGGCTACTGTTTATTTGTGGGGTAGCAAAGTTCGCTCATATCATTCTTGCACTTTTTGTGGTTGCACGACTCACTACACACAAAAAAGAGATGACGGTACAAATAGGGTCGCAATCAACACCAGAATGGCTACTCCTGAGCTATTTAAGTCTGTTAATGTTAGGTTTTTCGATGGTGCTGATACCTTTAAATATGTTGAGCAATAGGGCACTTAACAAGAGTCTAAGGTTACGACAGTCCGCTCATGGCTGTGAGTTCAACTGGTGAATGCAACGCTATCCTTGTATTAATTGAGGCGCTCATCTTCAACTTAACTTATAGTCGAAATTAGTGTGTTGATTTAACGCGCTTAATTCGGTTTAATATCAGCTTAATTAATATGCTGAGTAATGCAGGGATGGCCTAGGGCAGCGGATTTCATTAACTTGGGCCTGGTTAGGGCATTAAAATCTTCCCTTTATAAACTAAAGCCCATTGTATGAATAGTTCCCACGCAGACACACTAACAGGGAGTGTTTCAGTTAATATGTGCCAAGGATAGCTCATTGAAAAAATTAAGATTTATACTCGTTCTACTTACCGCAGTTTTCCTTATAGGTATGATCATACCAGATGACATTGTTACTCCTGTTGAGGGTGCAACACCCAATGATTGGAACCATAATACTTTTTGGTATGAGCCATGGGGAAGCTCTGTGGTCCATAAAGGGATTGATATATTTGGTAAAAAAGGGACTACCACACTTTCTTCTAGCAAAGGCTTAGTCATTTATACGGGCACAGTACGTAAAGGCGGGAATGTAGTGGCAGTATTAGGGCCTAAATGGCGTATTCACTATTACGCGCATATGGAAAGTTACTCTGTTACAACGGGTACTGTTGTTAAGGCTGGCTCAGTTATTGGTGTTTTGGGAGATTCAGGTAATGCCCAGGGAAAACAACCGCATATTCATTATTCAATCTTATCAATAATTCCAATTCCTTGGTTAGCTACAACACAGACTCAGGGTTGGAAAAGAATGTTTTTTTTAAATCCTCACGAAATGTTTATATAAGCTGTATTGAAAAAATGTATTTAAGATAAATACCAATATGAACCTTATTCACAAGTAAGATGCGGTCAAACTATTTACATCAGCAATTAATATCAAGGAGAGTATATGCCTCATTTTATAATGGACTGTTCTGAAAGTGTTTTTGGGGAACATGATGAGGACTACATTATTGGACAAATTCATTTTGTAGCTCACGCTACAGGTTTATTCGACGAAGGTGATATAAAAGTCAGAATAAATCCATTTAATACTTTCTCTGTGGGGAATAAGCATGAAGACTTTATTCATGTGTTTGCCCATATAATGCAAGGAAGAACAACAGAGCAAAAAGCGAACCTCTCACGAGCAATTGTTAGTAAGCTTGTTGCTTTATTTCCTGAAATTTCTAACATTGCAATGAATATTAGTGATTTTGAAAAAGCGACATATTGCAATCGCACGATGCTTTAGCCAGCTATTATCTGCTATTTAACATAGTTTTGGATGTTTATAAAACGTATGAGTAACTCTCAACTACAAAATCTAATATCTCTTTATACTGCTTTTGCTTTTGTACCTACGTTATTGCTTTATTTGATTTATAGTATATTTGGTTGGGTTGTATTTTCACTTACATTAAACCCTTTTTTGGGTTATTTTTTGGTGGGTGGTGCTTATGGTTTATGGTCACTCCATTCATTAATAAAAACGATGAAAAACTTAACGGTATTAAAGCATCCTATTATTGTGAAACTTGGATTGTTATTAGGTTGTAGTTTTTGTCCTGTCGTTTTAACAACGACTGAATTTAGTACGATGAAACCACAAGAATTTATTTTTATGTATATTATTATTGCACCCTTTATAGCGACCTTTCATTTATTTTATTTATATAAAAAACAGTCGACTAGCGCCTCTTGAGCGATACTTTAACGAAACTATTTCCCAGTGGGCTTTATTAAACAAGGAGAACACAGGTATGGAACCAAATTACTCAGAATATTCAATTTCAGAGCTAGAAGAGTCATTACGTGCTATCGATCAAGAAGCGTATCCTGAAAGAACAAATGAGTTAAAAAAAGAGTTAAATAATCGCCTTGAAAACCCAGCAACGAGTCATGAAGTAGAGGATGGTTTTGAGGCGAATGCACAATTTTATAAATGTCCTCATTGTGAAGAAAAAATTGGATTTTTTTCTAAAGCGCTACAAAGTTGGAGCAAGATAAGAGAGTGCCCGCAATGCAAAAAACCATTTGCAGTAACCTTTAATATAAAAGTGTTTTTCATTGCGCTCTTACCTATGGTTATTTTTAATTATTTTATGATAAAACCTGTTTTAGGATCACTGGGATTAAATAAGTCTATTGGTTTGGGGATAGTGTGTGGTGTGTTAATTATTATATCAACCCGTTTGGGCAGAGTACGTGATGAAAGCGACACTATGAAAGAGCTTTAAGACGAATCTCTTAAACAGTTATATAAATTGCTCAAAAACAGCTTTCTATTTAGGAAAAGTTTAATGCTTCAAGCCTGATAATATAATTCAGGCTAGTTGAGAAATCAGAACAAGTTTTATTAATTTAAGAACTTAACCCCGCAACCTATGTGTAGGTGAGAGAATTAACCTAGTACGTGCTCGCTCAAATAGGCGTGCTCCCTTTGAGTCAGTTGAGATTTACAAAGAAATTAAAAGCAGTGTGCTCAAGTGCGCTATAGCGATGCTTGATATACCCACGATTTTAGCCTGCCAATACTGTGTTTTTCGATTTATCTCATAATCCTATCAGAGCTCATTCGCGAGCATCGTTTAAGCTTATCATGTGAGCCTAACTATCATAGCTAATTGAGAAAGCCTGACCAAACGAATTGAGCTTTTAAGTGTTTATAACAAAGTTGAGAGACTATAAATAGCCGTAAATTTTGATTGTTCGCTCAGCCTCAATAGCGTTACAGAGAATGACTAGATTCAAGTACAAAATTATTTGTGACTCATGGTAATTAAAAATTAAATTATATATATAGATTCTAGGCTTGAAAAAATTTTCGATGGGGTGCCGCATAGTTTGCTTTTTATACTATATTTATCATTGAGGATGTGTAAATGCGCAGTTAAAAAGGATTTTTTATGGTAGTTAATAGTCTCATTTTTTCAGTATTATTGTTATTTTCTAATGCACTAGTTGCTAAAGACTTAGTCTACCTAACCAGTGGTGAATGGCCGCCTTACTTATCTAATAACCTCCCAGAAAATGGCTACGCATCACATATAGTCAAAGAGGCGTTTTCGGCAGTGGGTATTGATGTTACTTTTGGTTTTTTCCCTTGGGAGCGGTCATTTCAATACGCTAAAAGAGGAATAAATCCAAATGGGGAGATATGGCATGGAAGTCTTGTGTGGGTTCATACAAGAGACAGAGAAAAGAACTTTTACTATTCCGACAGTGTTGTTACTGATCAGGAAGTACTCTTTTTTTTAAATGACTCTGCCTTTAGTTGGGACAAACCTAAGGCGCTAGAGGGGAAAATTATTGGAGGCACTAGTCATACAGTGTACCCTTTATTTGAACGGGCTGAAAATGAAGGGCTGGTTAGAATTGACCGAGCAGGCAATTATGACATTCTTTTTAAAAGACTTTTAATGAATAGAATCGATGCAGTACCACAGGTCAAGCATGTGGGTAATTACTATCTTCATAACAACCTAACAGCTAAAGAGCGCGCTAAAATTACATTCTCCAAGAGTGTGATTGAAACAAGAAGCTACCATTTAATTTTATCTAAAAGATTAAAGAAAAATAAACAACTTATTGAGCTTTTTAATGAGGGCCTTAATAAGATAAAGCTCAATGGTAAATACAAAGAATTAGAAACATCTTTCTACAGCGGTGATTATGACAACATAAAAAAGTTATAAGTTTATTCAGAATTAAGATCTTTAGTCGTGCCATGTATTAGAGGGGTCATATTTAGTATCCCATAAAATACAAAAAGCCAAGGAGAGCAGATTCGGACTTTAGACATTATGACTCATGACTACCTGCAACTGCCAATTTACAGACTATCGATAATGCTAATTTAGACAGCCTTTTTCGTTGAGTTTCGCTCAGCCCACCTAGGTGAAAATTAAACACTAATCTCAAACTTTAAAATTCCCCGTATTTAGTGGTTGAGAAAATGATCGTTACTTCCTGTACCTCAACTCTTTACTCAATAGTTATACTTTGCTTTAAAAGGTACTCCTTGGCTTCATTGGTATAAGGCTTAAAATTCTTCCAGCGGCCTATAGCCTTGTTGTTAAGCGGCTGACGCACTTGCATTTTGCTGGCGGTTGATACCGGTGCGGTGCTTAAATGAAAATCAAGGCACTGTGGTTGCCAATCTAAGTCGCAATAGCTCACTAGTGTTTAATTGGCAAAGTTAGATCAAACTTGGCGCCACCATATTTACTGTCGCTGACAACAACACTTCCCCCATGCAACTGCGCAATTTCTCTCACAATAGCTAATCCAAGCCCAAAACCAGCTTTCTGATTACCATCATTGATTTGATAAAAAGGTTCAAAAATATTGGCTTGCTGCTGAGGTGGAATGCCTTTGCCATTATCTTCAACAGAAACGACTATTGAGTCAACAATTTTAACCATACAAACATAAACTTCAGATTCACCATATTTATCTGCATTTTTTACAAGGTTAGTAATCGCGCGTTCGGTTAACGACTTATCAAGTAAAACACTAATTTCATTACAAATTTGATTATTCCATTGAAGACTTGCCTTACATTCAATCAATAACTTTTCCTGTAAATATTGTGAAAAATCAGCAATATTAACTTCTTCAAGTTGTAGATTAAGCTCTGCTCTTTCCATTTTCGCATAACTTAACAGTTCCTTCACTAAATCCTCTAAACAGAAAATTTCATCCTCCAGTCCTTTTACATGAGCCATCATATTGTCGTTTTTGGCAGTTACTAGCATTTCCAAGATCATTTGCATACGAAATAAAGGAGAACGAAATTCATGAGCAATAACATGGGTAAGCTGTTTGTGGCTACCTAAAATGCCTTCCATCTGCTTTGCCATATCATTTAAACAGGTATTAAGTCTCCCAACCTGAAAGCGTTTTTTGGTCGACGCGCGTGCAGTCAAGTTACCTTGGCTAATATCAACAAGGGTAGACTCAACACGTTTTAATTTCCGGTGTAGACCAAATAACCAAATAAAACACCCCGAAGCAACAAAACAAATTAGTGCGATGAAAATAGCATCGCCAACAGCTTCGTCAACTTCTAACAAATGATGTGTTTCATCTTCTTCAATTTGGTAATACTGCGCAGGTGAAAAGACTTTGAAGTAATCATACTCTTCGTCATCAAACCATGTTGGCTGGTTTTCTAATGCCTTTTGAATATGAGTGGGAATATTAGCAAATGGAACCGGGCTGATTATGATTTGGTTTTTATCAGCAATAACATCAATAAGCTCTTGTCTGTGTTGCAAAGTTATATGACTATCAAGTTCTTCAAGTAATGTTATTTCTGCAGCAAAGTTTTCAGCTTTTATAATGTTTTCTATGTCAACATAGAGATAGGTATTAATTAAATGGGCAGCAATCATAAAAATATAGAGTGTCGCTAATAGCCCTAAATACAAAGAAATAAATAATCTGGTCATAAAGTTCGCACAATTAAATGTTATGCAAGTAGTTTAGCCTGAAATATGCTCTTATTCTGTATGTGTTTGTATGAATATCAATTACCAATAATCAGGAACAAACATATAACCTTTACCCCTAACCGTTATTACACCTTGTGGGCGATTAGCATCATCTTTAAGCTTTTTTCTTATTTGGGCTATTTTGTTATCAACCGAGCGATCTAAACCGTCATATTCAATATTTCTCAACGATTGCAACAGTTCCTCACGACTTAACACTTGTTCTGCATGCTTAACTAAGTGCCATAGCAGTAAAAATTCAGATGGGGTAAGGGGTACTAATTCATCATTTAATTTGCAGCGTTGCAATGATTCATTCAACCACAAAGAGCCAAAAGCTTTTTCTTTATCTGAACGAATTGCTTGATTTAATTCAGCTGATGTAGTTGCTTCTGTAGAGCCTTGATCTCGTCGTAATAAATTTTTTATTCGTGCTAGCAGTACCCGTGGCTGAATTGGCTTCTGAACAAAATCATCGGCTCCGATTTCAAGTGCCGCCACCTGATCCATATCATCACCACTAGCAGTCAGCATCAATATTCGACCAGAAAATTGACTTCTAACCTCACGACAAACAGATAAACCATCAAGGCCTGGTAGCATTAAATCAAGCACGACCAGTGAGGGCTGAATAGAAAGTATTTTTTCGACAGCGTCAATGCCCGAGTGAACAACTACAACATCGAATCCAAAATTTGAGAGGTAGTCGTGCAGTAAAGATGCTAATTTATCATCATCTTCAACCAGCATAATAGTTTGGATATTCGACATTTAAGATAGATAGCTCACTTAGTAGGTTACTAGTACAAATATAGCAAAAAAATAAAAAAGAGGCACTAATAATGCCTCTTTTCAGTCACTTCAAATACCATAAATTATGGTAACAAGTATTTATCTAATTCAGCTTTTGTCATCACATGCACCGTATTATGAGGCGCCGCTTCAATAGTAAAATAGTAAAACTCTGGACCCAACTCATTGCCTAACATTTCTCGAAAGAAAGTAAGTTGTGCACCATGACCTTCATGATCTCTACCAAGTTCATTAGCTGGTTTACCGTCTGTACAACACCAAGAATGAACACCAAGCTTTGCACCTTCAGTATATACTCTTCTAAAACCAGCAGCATATAAATCAACACCACCAGAGTTAATATCAGAAGTTGCTTCAACCATTGTGGTTAACATGGCATTGCGTACCAATCTACCTGTGTGCATATTAATAGCATCATTTACCGAGCCACTAATTTCCTGAAGCAACAAGGTATCAACTTCAGGATGGTCATTAATTAAATCACTGATCTGTACATATGTTAGACTGCCAAGATCACCATTTATCAGAGCTTGAGTACCAGATACTTCAACTGTACTAGTGCCACCTTCTATCAAAGACTCATTAATAGTCATTCTTATTGGAAAATCACCTTTTTCAGGGTGGCTAATACTACCCTCATATATTGCATTCTCGTTATCATCTTGTGATACCGAAATGTCCTTGCCAAAGAAATAGTTATTAGCATCGGCAAGTGCCTCATTAATATCCTCCAGTTCACTCTCTACTACCCTGATAAAGGCCACAGGGTCATTCTCTTCAAAATCAAAGCCAAAAAACAAAAAGCCTTTATCATATTTAGCAAAAATCAGATTATCATCTTGATCTATATCAACGAATGAGATGTCATAATTTACACCGTCAATTTGCAGTTCTAATGCGTCAAATTGACGTTTAAAGGTATCAATATATTCAGCAACATTTTCTGGTTGAATATGATGTATTGCTTCTGGGGTTACAGGTGTTGTTGGACCCGTTGTCGTTGTCGGTTCAGTTGTTTTTTTTGAACTGCTACCGCAAGCTTGCAATGCAAGTGCAGTAATAAGTATCGAGATTATAAGTGCTAAATTTTTCATAATGCGATTCCACGTCTTGGTTAATTGAGGCCATTATGAAGATAAGACATCAAGTACAATAGAATGAAATTGTCGCGATAATGTATGCAAAGCACTTACAATTGATAATAATTGGTAAGGTATTTTACTTTGTCGGGCGACGCATTGCTTATTCGAGCTATTCTGGCACTAATCAAGCTAACTCTAAGTTCATACATTCAACTTTCAAACCACAAACCCTTACTCAAAACCGATATTTTGCTTTAAAAAGTAATCTTCAATTTCTTCTGTATAAGGCTTAAAATTCTTCCAGCGGCCTATGGCGTTGTTGTTAAGCGGTTGGCGCACTTGTATTTTGCTGGCAGTTGATACTGGTGCGGTGTTTAAGTGAAAATCAAGGCACTGTGGTTGCCAGTCTAAGTCGCAATAGCTCACTAACTCTTTTATTTTTTGCTCTGGTGCGGCGATGAGTTCTTCGTATTTTACTAGTTTAATATTGCTGTGGAGTTTGCTGAAGTGCTGCATTAGTTTATAAAAGCGGCTGTAAAATTTAGCGGTGTCGAGTAAGTCTAACGAGTAAGCATAATATGGGTTGTTAATGGTAAATAGCTGACGATAGTTACCAATGCAGGTGTCCATGGGGTCGCGAAGTAGGCAAATTATTTTGGCGTTTGGCAGTGCTTTGGTAATTAAATCGATATAAAAAAAGTTAAACGGTAGTTTATCAATAAAGTGTTTATGGCTGCCGGTTACAACACGGGTTGCTTCAAGGTAAGTGCTGCCAAGTTTTGCAAAATCAAGCTGGTAAGCTTGGTTTAAGGTGTCTATATCGAGTACTTGAGGCGTGTGCGTTTGGCTAAGTTTTTTTACACTTAGGCCAAAGTCTTGCAGCTCGCCCGCCGATTGTACGTCGCTGTGGCTTGATAAAATGCGTTCAACTAATGTGGTGCCAGAGCGCGGCATGCCTAATACAAAAATTGGCTCACTGCTTTGGTTGCCAGCTGTTTGTTGGTTTTTGTATTTATCACTGAGCTGTTTTATATGTGCAAATAAAGCCTCAGACGCTTGGTTATCAAACGCCTTATTAGCGAGTTTTGCTGCTTTACCTTGTTGTAACGCGGTAAAGGCTGCTGAAAACTCTCCTAAGTCTTGATATTCTTTAGCGAGCGCATGACCTATATGCAGTTTGGCGTCGGGATGATTGACCTGTTCGAATACATTTTTTAATCGCGTGATGTGATTATTATGTTCGGTGACTTTAGTTAAATCGGCTAAGGCAAAATGACTTTGATGATGAAGCGGGTTCAGTGCAATGGCATTTTCAAACGCTTGCTGTGCTTTATCAAACTGGCCTAAAAATTTAGCACACACCCCATAGTTATAATAAAACTGCGGCTGACGAGTATTACTCGCCTCAGCTAAACTTAATGCGCATATAAAGTAATCAGCTGCTTGTTGATGTAAACCCGCTTGGGTGAGCGCCACGCCTAATGTATCGGCATCAAGTGCTTTACTAATATGTTCAGGCTTAACGCTGAGGGCGGTGTTTTTTGCTTTTTGTAAGTCGCCCGTAAGAGCGTAGCACTTGGCAAGTTGCGCAGTATATTCAATAGACTGGGTAAAGCTTAATGCTTTTTCAATTAGCTTTATCGCTTTGTAAATTTGGCCAACCTGTAAATTAACCATAGCGAGCAAAAAGTAGCCATCAGCAAAGTCTGGTTTTTGTGTTACCAGCTCAACCAGTGCTTTATGCGCTGGCTGAATATTGCCTTGGTTTAAGTTGTTGATAGCGCTTTGGTGTAATTGCTTTAAGTTTGGCTGCATGAATACTCTTATAAATAATATACTTACAAAATCAAGAGGCTCAAATTAAT
>NZ_PNDJ01000100.1:0-12555 GCF_005887255.1 Pseudoalteromonas sp. S1609
GCGGTCAGCGGTCAGCGGTCAGCCAAAATTCAATGACACACAAGTTCATAATGAAAGCCCTCGTTAATAAAAAACGCGATACTAAATCGCGTTTTTTATAATTTACTGATAGCTACAAACTGACAGCTAGCTCGTTAGATTTCGTTTCACTCAACCCAGCCTACGTAAAAACGTTAAAGCCCTAATTCGGCCATAAAGTCGTCGTCGCTATCATCTTGCTTTGGCTGTTTTACTTTTTCCTTATCCGCTTTTTGCTTGGCTTCGTTTGCGATAATGTCGTCTGGGTCTATGGCTTCTACAATGTCAAAATCGTGAAGTTTAATAAACTCTGTTTTATCCATCGCCAACTCTAAATAGAAGATATTTTGGTTGCGAGTGGTAAACGTTACACGGCGTGCTTGCGGACGATCCATAGTGGTATCAACCGATATTTGCACTTGCTTGTTAATAGCCATCATTTTTGGCTGATTTTGGGTAATAGAGGTATGTAGCTGTTCACGCACTTTTGACGTGAAGTCGCCCACTATTTGGTTCATCAACTCACCCATCACGTTTGAAACGTCATCAGATAAGTGACTATGCGCGATCTCCTCTTCTGGCATGCCCATATTACGCATATAGTCGCCGTAAATTTCCATCGCAGCTTGCGCCGTAAAGTTGGTAACGACTAAACCGGTAAAGCCCCCATCAAATAAAACAAAACAGCCTATGTCTGGTCGCATACAAGTACGAGTAATTTTTTGTACCATGGCTGAATAGCTGATCTCGTTGCCGCTGGCTGATGAAAGTACACCCGTTACTGAGTGGCATAATGTTGCTAATATATCGTCGGTGCTAATAACTTTACTTTTGCTCATTTAATAATCTCTTTTATACTTATTCTTCATAATTCTAGTCAAGCTACTGAATTTATCACTGACTATCCAGTATAAAATGTTAAAATAGCACTATTATTTTCAAAGAGACTGCCTTCGTGAGTATAAAAGACAGTATTTATGCCTCTGAGCAACAAGTAAAAGACTTTAGTTTTGATCAAAATGTGGTTGAAGTATTTCCCGACATGATCCAACGCTCGGTACCCGGTTACGCCACCATAGTCAGTACTATGGGGAAATTAGCCGGTGAGTATGCTCAGCCAAATTCAAATTTGTATGACCTAGGCTGCTCGTTAGGGGCGGTTACCCTAAGTATGCGCCGTAATATTCAAACTGATAGCTGCCACATTATTGCTGTAGATAACTCACAAGCCATGGTGGAGCGTTGTAAGGTACATTTACAAGGGTTTAGATCTGATGTTCCTGTAACTGTAACTTTAGGTGATATTAACGAGCTCGATATTCAAAATGCATCGGTAGTGGCGATGAATTTCACCCTGCAGTTTATTCCACCAGCGCAGCGCAAAGCGGTACTTGAAAAAATATACGCTAATTTAAAGCCCGGTGGCGTTTTGCTACTAAGTGAAAAAATTAAAGCCGAAAACGAGCAATGCGATAACCTATTGATTGACTTGCACCACGACTTTAAGCGTCATAATGGCTACTCTGAGCTTGAAATAAGCCAAAAGCGTACCGCCATTGAAAACGTAATGCGCCCCGATACACTTAGCACACATACACAACGTTTAAGCGACATTGGTTTTAGCCAAACGCAAGTGTGGTATCAATGTTTTAATTTTTGCTCAATGGTAGCAATTAAATAATTTAGAGAGTGACACATGTCTGCATGGTTTAACCAATTTTACGCTGCAATTGCACAAAGCCCACTTAGCCACTGGCTAGAAACCTTGCCCGCGCAATTAAAGCATTGGCAACAAGAGGCTAGCCATGGCGATTTGCCTCAATGGCAAAAAGTACTAAAAAACTTACCTGAGGTATCAACAAACCACGTTGATATTGTCAGCAAAGTAGCAATAGGCGCGCCTGGCGAAATGACTGAAGGCGAGCAAAAACAAACCACGCATTTATTAAAACGAATGATGCCTTGGCGTAAAGGCCCATTTAATGTGCACGGTATCGACATTAATACAGAATGGCGCAGTGACTGGAAATGGGATCGACTCCTACCGCATATTGAGCCATTAAAAGGCCGTACTGTATTAGATATTGGTTGTGGCTCGGGTTATCACCTATGGCGTATGCGCGGTGAAGGTGCTCAGTTTGTGGTAGGTATTGATCCATCTGACTTATTTTTATGCCAGTTTCAGGCAATTAAACACTTCAACCCTGATGAAAACGTGCATTTATTACCATTAGGTGTAGAAGCCCTGCCAGAGCTTAAAGCATTTGATACGGTATTTTCGATGGGAGTACTTTATCACCGTCGCTCACCTATCGACTTTTTAGCGCAATTAAAGGCACAGCTTCGCCCTGGTGGTGAGCTGGTGCTTGAAACCTTAGTTATTGAAGGCGATGAAAACACCGTACTGGTTCCGACCGACCGCTACGCGAAAATGCGTAATGTATGGTTTATTCCAAGCACTGCTGCATTAAAACTGTGGATGGAACGTGTTGGCTTTAAAGATGTGCAAATTAAAGATTGCGCTATTACAACGCTCGACGAGCAGCGTAAAACTGACTGGATGGAAAACGAATCCTTAGTTGACTTTTTAGACCCCAATGACACCAGTAAAACCATTGAAGGTTACCCTGCTCCACTTAGAGCAATACTTACAGCTAAAGCCTAACTTGCAGTATTAAGTTTTATTTTCATATTAAAAAGCGCCATTGGGTGCTTTTTTTGTTTACTAATACAGCAACTACCGGACAAGTGTCCTTGTCTTTAAAATCAAATCTAGATTTCAACTAGCCGCGCTCCTGCAATTGTTGTAAAATACGCGCGTTTCTAAGTAAGCATCAAAACAACTATTTTGAGGAAAACCTGTGAGCGAACAAAAACAGTCTCTAAGCTATAAAGACGCGGGCGTAGATATCGACGCTGGTAATGCACTTGTTGAGCGTATTAAAGGCGTAGTTAAAAAAACTCGTCGTCCTGAAGTGATGGGCGGAATTGGTGGTTTTGGCGCACTTTGCGAAATTCCTGAAGGTTATAAGCAACCCGTACTTGTAGCAGGCACTGACGGTGTTGGCACTAAGTTACGTTTAGCAATTGACCTTAAAAAGCACGATACTGTAGGTATCGACTTAGTTGCGATGTGTGTAAATGATTTAATAGTACAAGGCGCTGAACCCCTGTTTTTTCTAGATTACTATGCAACGGGTAAACTAGATGTAGACACTGCAGCCGACGTAGTAACCGGTATTGGTAAAGGTTGTGAAATTTCAGGTTGTGCCCTAATTGGTGGCGAAACAGCTGAAATGCCAGGTATGTATGATGGTGAAGACTACGACATGGCAGGCTTTTGTACCGGTGTGGTAGAAAAATCAAAAATTATTGATGGCACTAAAGTAGCTGCAGGCGATCAGCTAATTGCGCTTGCTTCTAGCGGCCCTCACTCAAACGGTTTCTCACTAATTCGTAAAGTATTAGAAGTCTCTAACGCTGATACTAACCAAGTGATTGATGGCAAAACCTTAGGTGAGCACCTTTTAGAACCAACACGCATTTACGTTAAGCCATTACTTGAGTTGTTTAAGCAAGTAGATGTGCATGCGCTTTCGCATATTACTGGTGGCGGTTTTTGGGAAAATATCCCTCGTGTATTACCTGAATCTGCTAAAGCGGTTGTTAAAGGTGATAGCTGGCAGTGGCCTACTGTATTTAGTTGGTTGCAAGAAAATGGCAATATTACCACTCACGAAATGTACCGCACATTTAACTGTGGCGTAGGTATGGTGTTAGTAGTACCTGCTGATCAACTTGATAACAGTTTAAACATTTTAAAAGATCTTGGCGAAAACGCATGGCACCTTGGTGAGATTCAAGATGCGGTTGCTGGCGAAGAGCAAGTTGAAATTGTAGGTGGTGCTGCGTAATGGCACCCACTCGTCTAGTAGTTTTGATCTCAGGCAGTGGCTCAAATTTACAAGCTATTATTGATGCCTGTGAAAGCGGCGAGATAAACGCTCATATTGCGGCTGTTATTAGTAATAAAGCAGACGCATATGGGTTAGAGCGTGCAAAAAGTGTAGGCATTGCTACGCAAGTACTGAGTCATAAAGAGTTTGACTCACGCGAAGCTTACGATGCCCAGTTAATGCATATAATTGACTCTTTTGAACCAAATCTAGTTGTATTAGCTGGGTTTATGCGTATTCTAACTCCTAGCTTAGTGCAAAAATATGTTGGAAAAATGTTGAACATTCATCCATCTTTGTTGCCTAAGTACCAGGGGCTGAATACCCACCAAAGAGCAATTGATGCAAAAGACGACGTTCACGGCGTTAGTGTTCACTTTGTAACTGAAGAATTAGACGGCGGACCGGTTATTCTTCAAGCTAAAGTGCCTGTATTAGCAAACGATACAGCAGACACGCTCGCTAAACGTGTGCATGCGCAAGAGCACATAATTTATCCTTTGGTGGTCAAGTGGTTCAGTGAACAACGACTTACGATGGAAGCAGATTATGCAGTTCTTGACGAAAAACAACTTCCTGCACACGGCGCGCACTACCCAAAATAAAAAATTAAGTGCTTGGCTATTATGTGCGGGCACTTTATTACTTCCTACCAGCCTGATTGCAGGCGAGTTAACCCAGTATCAAGCTAGTTATGACATTTTGCGCAAAGGCACTAATCACGGCAAAGCCGAGCGTGAACTAAAAAAACTCGATAATAATAACTACCAAGTCACTTACCACAGTGATATTGAATGGATGATTTTCTCTGACTCACGTCAAGAATCATCAACCTTTAGCTTTATAAATGATAACGTAGAGCCAATTCAGTACGTTATGATCCGCACAGGCACTGGGCCTGACAAAAAGTATGAAATTAACTTTGACCGTCAAACCAAAACGGTTACCAGTAACACCAGCGATTACCCGTTAAAATGCCAATGGCATGATAACTTCCAAGATGGTATTTCTTATCAAGTACAAGTTCGTGAAGGTCTTAAAAAAGGCAAAACCAACTTCTCGTTTCCGTTGGTTGATAAAAAAGGTAATTGCCGTGACTACGACTTTGAAGTGGTAGAAACCGAAATGATTTCTCTGCCTATAGGTAATGTAGAAGCAGTGAAAGTTAAACGCTTATACGATAACGATAAACGCCAAGCTTTAGCCTGGTTTGCCCCAGAAATGGATTACATGCTAGTGCGCATGTGGAAGGGTGAAAAAGGTGTGGAGCAGTTTGAAGTGCAAATGAAATCGTTTACCGTGATCAACCCACCTGCTTTACCTGCAGAAGTGAAAAACGAAATAACACCAGAGTAAATTGCTTACAAGGTGCAAATGAAAGGCCCAAGTGTGACAAACATAACTTGGGTTTTTCATTTTTAACACTTATACACTTTATCAATTTGAAACTTTGAGTCAGGTTTCGTTTCACTCTAGCTACCCAAGCTACATTAATTCACCCATTTTAAATAACGCAAACTCTCCTGGCTGCATTTTTTGCCAGCGCTCATCATTAGTTAATGGCCTTGTTGCTATAACCGTTACTACATCGTTTGGTGTGGTTTCTTGTTGAAAGTCGATCACCATGTCAGCATCAATCAATGTAGCTTTACCAAATGGCGCACGGCGCGTTATATAATGTAAGTTATTAGTACAATACGCTAAAACAAATACACCATCGGTCAATAACATATTAAATACGCCCTTTTCACGCAGTGTATGTGAAAGCTTGGCGGCGTATCTAAAAACCGATGCCATATTACTTGGGCGCTTTGGATATTTTTCGCGAATTTTGTCAAGTAACCAACAAAAAGCGAGTTCACTGTCGGTGTTTCCCACAGGGCGATAATACTCTGGTTTTAAATCGTGATAATTTGAAAGCTGCCCATTGTGTGCATAGGTTATTTCGCGCCCCCACAACTCTCGGGTAAACGGATGAGTGTTTTCAAGACACACCCGACCACGATTCCCTTGGCGAATATGACTAATAACCGATACACTTTTAATTGGGTACGCTTTTACCAGCTTTGCTATTTCTGACTGGTAACTGGGCTCTGGATCTTTAAAGGTTCTGCAGCCTTTACCTTCATAAAAAGTAATGCCCCAGCCGTCTTTGTGCGGTCCCGTGTTTCCACCACGCTCCAACAACCCTGAAAAACTAAAACAAATATCCGTTGGCACATTGGCTGACATGCCAAGTAATTCACACATAAAATAAATAAACCTTAAATTCAATAAATTAAAACTAAATAAACAATTAAATCTGGCACGCGGTCACAGTTTTGGTTTCACTTTGGATTTTTGTGTGCATATAATTTATTTTTATTTCTTTAATGACGTTATTGTTAAACAGCTGAAGAGCGTTAGCAAGTGGATACAAATTTATATTGATAATTATATTAAGGCTATTGACTCGAATATTTCTTAGCTAATGTTTTTCTATTATTATCTGTTTATAACTTTCCGTATCTATTTTCACAAATCCACCAATAGGAAAACATATATGGGGTGTTGTATGTCCAAAGTTTAAATTATAAAGCACGGGGATTGACGCTAGCTCTCGCTTAGATTTTATAATTTTTTTAAGTAAGACCTCAGATACTTCTGACTTTAATTGAAATTTCCCAATGACTATTCCTTTAACTTTATCGAAATGTTTTTGATGAATTAATGATTGAAGATCTCTGTCAAAGTTTGAAGGGGATGTTAACTCATCATCTTCAATAAATAATACAGAATTTGTTAAATCAGGCATAAATTCAGTTCCTTGAAGTAAATTTAAAGTGCAAAGGTTCCCTCCAACTATTTTTCCTTCTGCTTTGCCATGGTTTAAAACTTTTATACCATTGTCTTTATAAAAGTTTCTTTTTTCCTGATCTATAAACCATAAGTCATCACTCCACTGTGCTGGATTTATAACTTCATAAGGAGCACTTGAGAATAAACACTTTTTAATATAATTTATTGAAAAGTCAATCCCCTTGAGCATTCCCAAAGTTGAGTATGCAGGCCCAGAGTAAGTTACTAGTCCAGTTTTATGAAATATTGCATTTGATAAAGCTGTAGTATCAGAATAACCACAAATAATTTTTGGATTTCTTTTAACAATCGTATAGTCAATATACTTTAGTAATTGATTTACATTATCGCCCCCGATAACAGTAAAGATAGCTTTTACTTTTTTATCTAAGAATGCTTCATGTAAATCTTCAATTCTTTCTTCTATGGATGAAGACGAGAAATCATCTATTAATTCACAGTTTTTTGAAAATGATAATTTGAGGCCAAGCTCTTCAAATCTTTTATTTGCTATTTCTCGAGTCTCTTTGTCAATAATTGATAAACTTCTTGAAGGCGCAATTATCCTAACCTCATCATTCATTTTTAATTTATTAGGTATTATCAATTTACCTCCTACCAAATACTACTAATTAATCATTCAATATTATCTAATATACTATGTATCATTTCTCGACTCTTAGCTCCTTCGCAGCTTAAGCACAACACTTTGATTGTTTATAACACACAAAAACGGCGGTAAATGGTGTCGTGAACGATATCAATTAATATCGTTCTATTTTTAATAAGCGTACACTGAACATCATAAGTATATTTACTTAATTAAACTTATATTACTATTAGATTAAGTGATTTTTTAACGCTTATATTTTTTATAACAAGCCAAAATAAACGATTACTGTCAAACTGTTCGTATAACATACAACGGATTGTAATAATCGTACCGATAACTACACTTTAATCTAAGTAATGTACTTGAAACTTAGCGTTACTAGCGCTACTCTAAACGAGGTGGTCTGACCTCTATTAAGGAATTAGCAATGACACTCATATTTACACTTGGTTTAATCGCACTGCTCAGCATTGCGCTTTACCACAGAGCGAGTTGGAACACAGCACTTGGTGTTTCTGCCGCAACATTATTAATTGGTACCTTTGCTGGTGCTTTTGGTTTAATTAGCTGGGTGATCTTTTTAATCATCGCAGTGCCTCTTTCTGTTACTGGTATTCGCCAGCAATACATTATCAAACCTATTTTCACCATCTTTAAAAAAGTAACACCGAGCATGTCTGACACCGAAAAGTCAGCTATTGATGCCGGTACTACGTGGTGGGAAGCGGATTTATTTTGTGGTAATCCAGATTGGAAAAAGCTTCACCAGTATCCAGTTCCAAAACTTACTATTGAAGAGCAGGCATTTATCGACGGCCCTGTTGAAGTTGTATGTAGTATGCTTGATGATTGGGAAGCTACGCATGAGCTGACTGATTTACCTCAGGATGTATGGCAATATCTAAAAGATAACAAGTTCTTTGCCATGATCATTAAAAAGGAATACGGCGGCTTAGAATTCTCTGCATTTGCACAATCGTGTGTACTGCAAAAACTAACCAGTAAATCAACATTGCTTTCGTCAATTGTTGGTGTACCTAACTCGTTAGGTCCAGGTGAGCTATTACAGCACTATGGTACTGAAGACCAAAAAAATCATTACTTACCGCGTTTAGCAAGCGGTCAAGAAATTCCATGTTTTGCACTTACCTCGCCAGAGGCGGGTTCTGATGCAAGCTCAATTCCAGACTACGGTGTAGTCTGTAAAGGGCAATGGAATGGCGAAGAAGTAGTTGGTGTAAGCCTTACATGGAACAAACGTTACATAACACTTGCGCCTGTAGCTACGGTACTTGGTCTAGCATTTAAGTTACAAGATCCAGATGGATTATTAAGCGACGTTAAAGAGCCAGGTATTACCTGTGCACTTATCCCAACAGATACCCCTGGGGTAGAAATTGGTCGTCGTCACTTCCCGCTTAATGTGCCGTTCCAAAACGGCCCTACTCGCGGTAAAGATATTTTCGTCCCACTTGATTACATTATTGGCGGCCCAGAAATGGCTGGTCAAGGCTGGCGTATGCTAGTTGAATGTTTATCGGTTGGTCGTGCTATTACGTTGCCGTCAAATTCAGCCGGTGGCATTAAAATGATTGCAGTAGCAACCGGTGCTTATAGCCGTATTCGTCGTCAATTCCGCTTACCTATTGGTAAAATGGAAGGGGTTGAAGAATCAATGGCTAAACTTGCTGGTTATGCTTACAGCTCAGACGCTGCAGTAAGCATGTCTACTGGCGCAGTTGATTTAGGCGAAAAGCCATCAGTTGTGTCGGCGATTATTAAGTACCACCTTACCGAGCAAATGCGCGATTCAACCATTCATGCAATGGACGTGCTAGGCGGTAAAGGGATCATGCTTGGGCCAAATAACTATTTGGGTCGTGGCTATCAAGGTGCACCAATTGCCATTACCGTTGAAGGTGCAAACATCTTGACCCGTAATATGATTATTTATGGTCAAGGTGCAATTCGTTGTCATCCATTTGTACTTACCGAGCTAGGTGCGTGTGAAATTGAAGACCGCGAAGAAGCGCTTAACGTATTTGACAAAGCGCTAATGGGTCACATTGGCTTTACCATGTCTAACTTAGTACGTACTAAGTGGCTTGCGCTTACTGGCGCTCGCTTTACTAGCGTGCCATACAAAGACGAAACGGCAGAGTTTTACCGTATTGCGTCTCGCTTTAGTGCATCACTTGCACTTATGTCAGACATTAGCATGGCGGTATTTGGTGGTTCTCTTAAACGTAAAGAACGTATTTCAGCCCGTTTAGGCGACTTATTAAGTTACCTTTACTTAGTATCTGCAACGCTAAAACGTTACAACGACGAAGGCCGTAAAAAAGAAGATTTTGCATTGGTTCAATGGAGCTGTCAGGATCACCTTTACCACTGCCAGCGTGCACTTGCTGATTTAATCAATAATATGCCGTCGGCTCCACTACGTGGTGTTTTAAAAGTATTGTTATTTCCGTTTGGTCGTCCGGTTCGTAAACCTACCGACAAACTTGAGCACAAACTAGCGCAGTTGTTACAAGTTCCTAGCGAAACACGTAATCGTTTAGCAAGCTATGTATACCTTACAAACGAACCGCTTAACCTTGTAGGCCGTCAAGAGCAAACGCTTAAAGACGTTCTAGAAGTAGAGCCATTGTTTGAGCGTGTATGTAAGGAGAAAGGCGTAAAGCTGCCATTCTTCCAGCTTGATAAAGTGGCGCAAATGGGTTTAGAAGCGGGTATTTTAAGCCAAGCAGAAGCCGATAAGCTTGCTGCAGTTGAAAAAGATCGTCTAGACGTGATTAACGTTGATGACTTTGACCCTGCAGATTTACTTGCTGGCAAAGCAGCGCGTAATAGCAAAGCTAAAGCTAAAAAGGCAGATGCTGCTTAACTAATTTAGTAAAGCTAGCATTAACCCTGCTAAAATTAGCCAAACCAGCGCATAATGCGCTGGTTTTTTTTGCGCAAAGTAAACCTGTATTACACACCACATATTACCAATAGAAAATAATGCAATATTAATGTGACCAAAAATAACGCTATAACTTATCGTTGCTACTAAAAACAGCAATAGGCTAGGTAAAAACTGGCTAATATAAAAGGCACGTTCTCGCTGGCATGTTTTAAAAAACAATCGATACTGCTCGTGAACTTTACCGCAATCAAATTGCAAAGAGCTACTAAAGAGCACAATAAAAGCCATGGTCAACACTACGAGTATAGGTACCAAATCAGCACGTTCGTTTATTAGTGCCGCTGATGCCATAAATACACATAAAAGTAGCGACACGCGCCAAACAAGTATCCAGCTATGGTTTAGTAAATAACAAAACCAAAAACCAAATATTGAACTTACTGCAATTCGCCCGTTAACATTAACCACGGGAACAAAAAGACTCAGCGTAAACAGTAAAGCAAAGCCTATATGATAGGTGAGCGGTTGTATATAAATAGGAACACACACTAATATCGTGCTAAATATAAAGCCATATATCAGTGCGCTGGGTTTGTATATGCACAAAACGCCCAAGCTAAATTGCAACAACATAAATACAACAAAGTGCGGTACTTTAACCCATTGTGATAGCGTTAAATCTAGCGCAATTAATACACTGGCTATTAACCAAGCATTGCTTAGCGTTAATAATTTAATATCAACTAAATATAACCACACTGATCGCGCAATAGTTTGCTGGAATAGCCGCTGCTGACTATTTTTAATTGCTGACTTCATTGCGCCGAGCATCACACTTTGTAATAACAAATAAAATAAGGCCATTTGTGCACCGTATTGTGGTGCTGCGCTACTGTCTATAATTTTTCCGAGACCTAAAAAAAGTAGCAATATCAAACCCAACATCGATGAGCCTAACACCACTAAAAATAACAACCCAAAACTTTTCAGTTGTAATAATAATTGCTTAAGCTCTTGGTTATAAGCTAAATACCGGTAACCCATAAACACTCTATATTGAGCTAATGGGTGTTTACTTGGTGCAATATTCATAACGATATGCGCTCAAAGCCATGTTCAACAAACACAGTAGGTTCGTGACAAGTAATAATAATTTGCCCGTTTGGTTTATCTGCTAAGTAAGCGTCAAGTAAGGAAAGAAGATATTGGATGCTTGCCTGATCAAGGGATGCGCTCGGCTCATCAAGTAATAGATAAGGTGCCTTGCGCATTAATGCTAAAATTAACTGGCACTTTTTTTGATTGCCTGAGGATAATGCATCAAAACGCGTATTAAGAAATTCGCCAAAATTAAAACCACTAACCATTGCATTAGGCCATGGGCAACCGAGTGTACTAACAGATAAATGTATAATTTGATTGGCAGTTAAAAAATCTGGTAAAGCAATACGATCAGTAGCAATAGCGACCTGTTTATCTAGTTCTTTAAGTGTTTCCCCTGCAGATAAAAATGTGCCACTTTGCGGCTTTTCAAGCCCCGCTAGCATCATAAGTAACGTGGTTTTGCCTTGGCCGTTAGGTGCATCAATACACACTTTTTGGCTGCTAAACACCTTATTGTAATCATGGTATACAACGTTGGCGGCAAACTGCTTATTTAAGCCAATCACTTCAATCATAAAATATCCTTTTTAGATCAGCTTTATATTATAAATAAACTTTTATAATAAACAGAACCCACCCCAACAGCTTTAAAAAACAATAACGATAAAGTAGCGTCATTTTCTAATAGCGACAAACCTTTTATAGCAAGTTGAAACAGCATCAGAAGCTCTGAAACCGTTTGTATCATCAACAGCGATTCACCCTAATAGTTCACTATAAAGATAAGCTTTTTACATCTGCGGCGTTATGACTTAGCCTAAGGACAATAAGAACTGTTTTAAAAGATAATTTGAATTTTGATAACACGTAAAGCTTTGAACTAAACTAAAAATTAAACTAGGTGTTTTTTAACTCAAGCCTATCAAGGCTGACTTGTTAATTGTGACTGATAGCTGATAGCTGATAGCTGATAGCTGATAGAAAATATATAAGCTGTTATTAATAAGGAAATTATTTATTGCTTGTTATTGAGGAAATAACAAGTGGCGGAGTGGACGGGACTCGAACCCGCGACCCCCGGCGTGACAGGCCGGTATTCTAACCAACTGAAC
>NZ_PNDJ01000101.1:0-9911 GCF_005887255.1 Pseudoalteromonas sp. S1609
TTCGAGGTTCGAGGTTCGAGAAATTTAAAAGCCTTGCGGTTAACATTACAAGGTTTTTTATGCCTGAAGGCGATAGTTAGTCTCGCGTCGAGTTTAGGTTTTAAGCCCGCAACCTGACAGCTTGTCTCAAACACAAAAAAGCCCGCAACGTTAACTGCGAGCATTTTTATTGAATGAGTGAGTCAGCCGGTAAGCCGGGTTCTGTCCTTTCCGAAGAAAGTGATAATCATTCGTCTAGGCCATAAATCGCTCTATGGCTCAAGCAACCTACCCGGTTCCAACGTGGGCCACGCCATAAGGAACCCTATTTGGTCTTGCTCCGAGTGGAGTTTACCTTGCAACCGACTATTACTAGCGGCCCGGTGCGCTCTTACCGCACCCTTTCACCCTTACCAATCCGAAGATTGGCGGTCTTCTCTCTGCTGCACTTGTCGTGGGCTCACGCCCCCCAGCCGTTAACTGGCACTCTGCCCTATGGAGCCCGGACTTTCCTCCCCCTGATCATTTTCGTCACAGGCAGCGATTATCTTGGCTAACTCGGCGCGCAGTATACATGAGAGCACAACACTACGCAGTAAACATTTACTGTTTTTCTTCAATAATTGTTTTATACAACGCGTTTTTCTTCATGCCGAAGTAATCAGCTACTACACCACACGCTTTTTTCATTGGCATTTCGTTTTCGAGTAACGCTAACATTTTACGAGCTTCTGGTGGAACATCGTCAACTATCTTAGCTTTCCCTGGCAGCATGAGTACTATTTCGCCGCGTTGTTTAGTTGGATCGTCAGTTAAAAACTGCTTTAACTCAGCTACGGTGCCATTAAAAAAGGTTTCAAAGGTTTTAGTTAGCTCTTTGGCAAATACCACCTGCTGCTCACTACCTAGCGCAGCTTCTAAATCGTCAAGGCTTGCCATAATACGGTGGGTGCTTTCATACATAATACTGGTAATACTTGAGTTAACCGCATCTATAAAAAAGTCTTGGCGCGCTTTACTTTTAGCAGGTGTAAAACCAATAAATTGAAAACGGTCAGTAGGTAACCCAGAACAACATACCGCCGTAATAGCAGCACATGCACCAGGCACGGGTGTTACACTTGCGCCCTGCTCACGACATAAGTTAACCACCGCATAGCCAGGGTCGCTTATAAGCGGCGTGCCGGCATCAGAGACCAGTGCAATATTTAACCCTTGATTAAGTTGGTCGATAATTTGCTGCGCTTTTTGCTTTTCGTTATGGTCATGTAACGCAAAGGTTTTAGCCTTAATACCAAAGTGGCTAAGTAGCTTACCAGTATGGCGAGTGTCTTCAGCCGCGATTAAGTCGACCTGCGATAATGTCGCGATTGCACGCTGACTTAAGTCGTCATAATTGCCGATTGGGGTGGCAACAACGTAAAGAGTGCCAATTTTCTGTGAATTCTCCTCATTTAACATTGAGGTCTCCTGCGTCAGTCAGTAATATAAGCAAATCGCGTTAACGTATGGGAAATCATTGTGCGACTTAAACTAGTTAGTCTATTAATTATATTGTCAGGGTTATCGGCGTGTAGCACAACCGAAAAACCAACTAAAACCAGCGATAACTTAAGTAACAGTGCCAATACGCTGAAAAATGAAGCACTGAATGCGCAATCTATTTACCAATTAGCGCAAAACCGCTATGGCGCTGATAAAATTCAGCTACTTTATAGTGCTCGTGATAGCGCAATTACAGAAGAAAACTGGCCACTACTCGAAAAAATATGCACTGAACTTGCACTTACCGCCAGTGTTGATCAAATTCAAAATCGTTTATACATTGCCTTTGCGCAAAAAGAGCAAAATAAAAATCAGCAAGCACTTGAGGTACTAAACACCCTGGAGGGGCAACTTAAGCAACCTGAGCATTTTGCTTGGCACCAATTTTTAACTGCCAGCATTTTTGCGTCGCAAGACTTACCAAAACGTGCAGCTCCTTACTTTTTTGCTGCCTCTGAATCGGTAGCAAAAAATAATATTTCTATCCCTAAACTTAATGACGCACTTTGGCATAATTTAAAGCAGCTTTCTTCGTATGCATTAGAGCGATTTAACCGTGGCTCGGTTATTCAACAAGGCTGGGTTAACTTAGCTTTGTATCATCAGGTTTATGCCAACAGCTCTGTTGATTTAGACCAAGCGATTAATAATTGGCGCCGCCGTTACCTTGGGCACCCTGGTACCAATGTTCTACCAAAACAAGATACTTACGCCAATAAATTAGCACCACTAAATATTGAACGCTTAGTTGTGCTATTACCTCAATCGGGGGCTAACAAGCGCTTAGGGGATGCATTAAAAGCAGGCATACTGGCTGCGCTTGATAAAAAAGAGATTAGCGAAACGCTGTTTATTGATGAAAATATCGAAACCGAAGCGTTGAGTGCACAGATAACACAATTACAACCGGACTTTGTTATTGGCCCGCTATTAAAAGCCAATATAGATAAGCTCGCTAATACCAATACATTACTCGATATACCCACATTACATTTAAATACCTTTGATGGCGAACGAACCTCTTTGCAGCACTACTTTTTTGCGCTTAATCCTGAGCATGAAGTACAACAAACTCTAGAGCATTTTTTAGCGCAAGGTTATCAAAAACCTATGTTGCTAGCGCCAAATAATACCAATGGTCAGCGCTTAATTGACTACTTTAACCTGCAATGGCAACGCTATAGTGAAACAACCACACAAGTTGGCTTTTACAACGACAATAAAGATATGCCCAATACCATTACCAGCTTGCTAGAAGTTGATAAATCAAAAGAGCGTATTAAATCGGTTAAAACACTTTTTAATAAAGAAGTAGAAAGTGAAACCCGTTCACGTGGCGATATTGATGCAATTTATATATTAGGTGACGCCATAGAGACCCGATTAATTAAGCCTTACCTAGATGTTAACGTAAGCACCTTTGCCGACAGAATCCCTATTTACGCCAGCTCTAAAAGTCATAGTAAGCAAATAGATACCACTGACAAAGGCGATTTAGATGGGCTTTACTTTACCGAACTTCCTTGGATGTTAGACTCACAAATTACGCAGCATAATCTACGTAAGCAATATAATGATTTATGGCCTGAACAGGCTGATATTAGCCAACGTTTATTTGCCATGGCCTACGATGCCGTCGCCATGCTGAATGATATTAGACAGCTGAGCATTACACCCGATAAATACTTTTCAGGCTTAAGCGGTAAATTGTCCATTAATAGTGCCGGTGATATTGAACGATCACTGCAATGGGCGCAGTACAGCAATCGCCGTATAAAACCTGTGGAATTAAAAACGCAACGCCCTGTGCCGCTATTTATGCAATCAGCAAACGATGGCATAACCATAATTAACTAAGGGGTTAGCATGTCGTGGTTTAAACAGCTGTGGCAAAATAGTCGTGAAAAAGGCCAGTATTATGAGCGCCAAGCGCAAAAGTATTTAGAAGCGCAAGGTTTAAAAGCGATTGAGCGTAATTACTACTGCCCCTACGGCGAACTTGATGTCATTATGAAAGACGGTGACACCTTAGTGTTTGTTGAAGTTAAGTTTCGTAAAAATAACATAAAAGGCGGCGCTAATTATGCGCTAAGCCCGCAAAAGCAAGCTAAGTTAAAGCGCACTATTTATCATTACCTTGGTGCTAAAAACTTAAAAAACCAGCCATTACGTATTGATTACGTAGCTATAACAGGCGAACCGTCATTACATATTAACTGGCTGAAAAACGTATTTTAATATCTGATGTATAAAAATAAGACGATTACAACAGCTTCATGCTGAGCATACAGTTAAGCATTAGCTAACGCCTAGAATAATTACCTTTTAATAAAGCCGGTGTGAGCTCACACAGAATTAGAGATAAATTGTTGGTAACCCATGCAAGATACAATTAAAGAAATTTTTAAAGAAAGTATTCAAGTTCAAATAGCCGCAGGCGAAGTGTTGCCAAGCGCGTTAGAATCAGCGGCATTTACCATTGCACAAAGCCTGATCAATGGGAATAAGTTGATCTGTTGCGGTACTGCAAATTGCCATATGCTGGCGCAACACATGGCAGGCGTACTGGTAAATTTTTACGAAACAGAACGCCCTTGCTTACCTGCAATCGCTCTCTCACAAGAAAATATTAACTTAGGCCAAGGCAATCAAATAGATGACCACGATACCTTTGCACGCCAAGTTCGTGCCTTTGCTCAGCAAGGTGACTTATTATTGGTACTTGCCATTAATGGTAATGAAAAACACATAATTTCTGCAGTAGAAGCGGCACTTACCAAAGATATGAAGGTCATAGTAATGGTAGGCGATGATGGCGGCGAACTCGTTGGCTTGCTTGGCCATAACGATGTAGAAATTCGTACGCCGTCTAAACGCCCGAGTCGCATTATTGAATCGCATTTAGTGAACCTTCACTGTTTAAGTGAGTTGGTGGATTTAACCCTTTTCCCTCAGGACGAAAATTATGTTTAAACGCTCCCTAATTATTTTAGGCACTGTTGTGTTATTACAAGGCTGTGCCGCTGCTGTGGTCGCCGGTACAGCCAGTGCTGTTACTGCCGCTAACGATAGACGAACCATTGGGTCACAAATAGACGACAACAACATTGAAATAAAAGCCAGCATTGCTATTAGTGAAGATGAACGCCTTAACAAGTTTGCTCATATAAGCGTTATAAGCGTAAATGGCGTGGTTTTAATGGTAGGCCAAGTGCCTAACCAAGAAATGAAAAACCAAGCGTTTAAAACCATTGAGAACCTATCTGGTATCCGCAAAATTCATAACCAACTTCGCATTGGCTCTAATATTGGAATCACCACGCAAACACACGATTCATGGTTAACCTCAAAAGTAAAAGCGCAGCTTTTAGCGGCTGAAAACATCAGCAGTAATAATATAAAAGTAGTGACTGAAAATGCCGAAGTATACTTAATGGGACTAGTATCTGACGCTGAAGCAAACCAAGCCGTTAATATAGCTCGCAACATCTCTGGCGTAGAGCGAGTAGTTAAAGTATTTGAGTATTTGTAAAAGTCCGAGGTTCGAGAAATTTAAAAACCTTGCGGTTAACATCGCAAGGTTTTTTTATACCTGTAGGCGGGAGTTTACCTCGCGCAGGGTTTAGTAAAATGCGCGGCATAAAGCCCCGCCTACAAAATCATTTTGAACCACAGAGTACACAGAGACGCTTCGCGCTACACAGAGAAGACAGGACAAATAAAACATGCCTTTAATCATTTCCTCTGTGTGCTCTGCCCCCTCTGTGGTGAATAAAATCTCTTTAAAATCTTTTTGCACAAAGAGAAGTGAATAAGGAGTAAATGAGATGACAGTAACCATTAGCTCAACTGATTAATTCGAGTCTCTAGGCCCGTTGCTCGCCTCTCACAGCCCGCTGCCCACTGCCCACTGCCGTGAACCCAAACACCCTGCTTGGCTTAATCTCTACCTAACACCTAGACCTAATACCTAAAACCTGCTCTTCACTTTAGACCAGACGCGGTGTAAACCCGCTGCTACACCAATCAATCTTAAACCGCCTCTCGCCGCCCATTGCCCGTTGCCCGTTGCCCGTCACCCGTAAACTTTCACATTTGTACAGACATAAAAAAACCGCTTATTAAGCGGTTTTTTTCTAATATTTACTAGTTATTTTATAACACGTAAATGTGAGCCTTTTTTCTTTTCAGGCTTGGGAGCTGGCGCTTCATCAACTGTCTCTGGTGATGAATCGACACTTTCAAGCTCTGGAGCAAAATCGTCTTCGTCCTCTAAAAACTCATCTGCAGTAAAGACTGTGCCTTCGCCATTTTCACGTGCATATATTGCAAGTACAGCCCCTAAAGGCACGTAAACTTGCATTGGCTGACCGCCAAAGCGCGCGTTAAAGCTAAGCTGAGTATTATCTAACGAAAACTGCGTAACCGCCGAAGGGCTTATGTTCAATACAATTTGGCCATCTTGAACAAACTGTGTTGGCACTTGCACTGCAGGAAAGCCAGCATTCACCACTAAGTGTGGCGTGCATTCGTTATCAACAATCCAATCAAAAAAAGCGCGTAGTAAATAAGGACGATTAGAAGTCATTATAAACGGATCTCACGCTCTGCTTCAGTTAAAGAAGCTTGGAATGATTCACGTTCAAATAAACGGATCATATACTCTTTAAGTTCTTTAGAGCCTGCACCATTAAGCTCAATACCAAACTCTGGTAAACGCCATAATAGTGGTGCTAAGTAACAATCAACTAAGCTAAACTCTTCACTCATAAAGTAAGGCGCTTCACTAAAGATTGGTGCTATTGCAAGTAATGCTTCTGTCAGCTCTTTACGAGCTTGCGCGGCATCAGATGTGTTGTTAATGATTTTTTCAGCTAGGCTGTACCAATCAGTATCAATACGGTGCATCATTAATCGACTACGACCACGCATGACCGGATATACAGGCATTAGTGGAGGATGAGGAAAACGTTCATCAAGGTATTCCATGATGATGTTTGCCTGATATAAACCAAGCTCACGGTCAATCAGTGTTGGCACTGTGCCGTAAGGGTTAATTTCGTGAAGTGCTTCTGGCAGGTTATCCTTTTCAGCCATATGAATATCTACACTTACACCTTTTTCAGCAAGTACAATGCGTACTTGGTGGCTATACATACAGTTAGCACCAGAAAAAAGGGTCATTACAGGGCGCTTATTGGCAGCTACGGCCATGCCTACCTCCATTAAATAACTAAAACAGCAATAGGGGCTTAAGCCCCTATTGCAAAATTACCTTTAAATATGTTCAAACTTAATGAACATCTCTCCAGTATTCTTTCTTCAGCATAAATGCCAAGATAAATAGGATAATTAAAAATCCGATTACCTTAATACCTAGCGCTTCCGACTCGAGACGTGTAGGTTCACCTACATACTCTAGGAAATTCGTTAAATCACGAACTGCTTGGTCATATTCATCTACACTTAATTCGCCCGTACCATCTGTTTTTGTACCAGTAATATGAGTGGTTGTTTTACCGTCTACTGTTACTTCTTCAGTAATTGCAGTAGGAACACCTTGCAACTCTTGAAGAACATGTGGCATACCCACCGATGGGAATAACGTATTATTTACGCCAAACGGACGAGATTCATCTTTGTAAAACGATTTTAAATAGGTGTAAATCCAATCACTGCCACGCACACGCGCAACGTTGGTTAGATCCGGCGGAGCCGCACCAAACCATTTTGCAGCATCTTCTTTTGCCATCGCGTTAAGGATATGACCACCCACTTTTGAACCATCAAAAATAAGTTGCTCTTGACCAATCTCTGTTGGAATACCAATGTCACGGAAAGTACGTTCATAACGTTGATACTGCATTTGGTGACAACCAAGACAGTAGTTCATGAACAACTTTGCGCCACGCTGCAAAGAAGGTTGATCAGATATATCGTTACCCGCTTCCATTAGAGGAACTGACGGGCCAGCCGCCATTGCAGGTAACACGTTTACTGATAAAGCAAATAAACCTATTAATAGCTTTTTCATCATTTCGTTAACCTCTCAGGCAATGGCTTAGTTTTTTCATTCTTACTGTAAACGAATAACAGTACGAAGAACATAAAGTAAGTCACAGTACAGACTTGCGAAACAATCGTTTTAAAATCAGTTTGTGGTGTAGCACCAACCCAACCCAAAAGAACGAAAGTAACAACAAAACCTGCAATGTTCCATTTGTGGAAACCACAACGGTAACGAACTGAACGAACCGAACCACGGTCAATCCAAGGTAATAATGCTAGCACGACAATTGATGCACCCATTGCAGCAACACCCATTAGTTTGTCAGGGATTGCACGTAAGATTGCATAGAATGGCGTGAAGTACCAAACAGGGAAAATATGCTCTGGTGTTTTAAGTGGGTTAGCTGCTTCAAAGTTTGGCGCTTCTAAGAAGAAACCACCCATAGCAGGCATAAAGAACACAACCCAACAGAACAAGATTAAGAAACCAACCACGCCCACAATATCTTTTACTGTGTAATAAGGGTGGAACGGAATCGCATCAATAATGTCTTTTTTATCAGTGTAGTATTCATGGAACTTAAATTTAGGCTTGTCTTCTTCAGCCACAGTTCCTTTTTTACGTTTGTTATCAATACCGTCTGGGTTATTAGAACCCACTTCGTGTAGTGCAACAATGTGTAAAAATACTAAGATAACAATAACCAATGGCAGTGCAATTACGTGTAATGCAAAGAAGCGGTTAAGCGTTGCACCTGAAATTACATAGTCACCACGGATCCACAGTGTTAAGTCATCACCAATAACCGGGATAGCCCCGAATAATGAAATGATTACCTGTGCACCCCAGAACGACATTTGGCCCCATGGTAATAAGTAACCCATGAATGCTTCAGCCATTAGGGCTAAGAAAATGAACATACCGAATAACCACAGTAATTCACGTGGTTTTTGGTAAGAACCGTAGATCATGCCACGGAACATGTGCATGTAAACAACGATGAAAAACGCAGATGCACCCGTTGAATGCAAATAACGTAATAACCAACCGTACTCTACATCACGCATGATGTATTCTACTGATGCAAATGCACCTTCAGCAGATGGTACATAGTTCATCGTTAACCAAATACCTGTAAGTATTTGGTTTACTAGTACTAACATAGCTAGAGAGCCGAAGAAGTACCAGAAGTTAAAGTTTTTTGGTGCTGGATACTGTGCAATGTGCATGTTCCAAACACGTGTCATTGGGATACGGTCGTCTATCCACTCAACAATTTTACCAAACATTAGGCCACCCCTTGTTCTTCGCCCACTAAAATAGTGGTCTCATCAAGAAAAGTATATGGTGGAATTTCTAAATTCAATGGTGCAGGTACCGATTGGAATACACGGCCAGCCATATCAAACTTAGAACCGTGACATGGACAGTAAAAACCGTCATCAGTCCCTTCCACTTTCTCACCAAAGCCACCTTGTAAAAAGCTAGGTGAACAACCCAAATGCGTACAAATACCTACAGCGACAAAAATCTCTGGGCGTAATGAACGAAAATCATTGGTTGATGATTCTAATTGTTGTGGCTCTTGCGATTGCGGATCACGAAGTTGACCTTCATGTTCTTTCATCTGCTCAAGCATTTTTGGGGTCCGTGATACAACCCATACAGGTTTACCACGCCACTCGACACGTATTAATTGTCCTGGCTCAAGTTTGCTGATATCTACTTCTACAGGCGCACCCGCAGATTTAGCTCGCTCACTTGGATTCCAAGACGCAATAAAAGGAACAGCAGCCCCAGCCGCACCAACACCACCAACAACAGAGGTAGCTATGGTTAAAAAGCGACGTCGGCCATTGTCTACAGGCGCATTGCTCATCCACTTATCTCCACTATGATTCTCAACACTTGCTATATTGAGAACATCAGTTACAGCAGGTTAATTTTTCGAATTTTAAAAGAGAAACGATCATAATTAAAACCCTTGTTTAAAACAAGGTTATTCACAGCCTCCTGCTCGAATAAACCTGACTTGCTCAAATAGTTGATTAAGTAAGCTCGAGTATGAAACCAAATGACTATAGTATCGCTTCCGTAAAAACAATTTGTAAACAAGTACAATCTCACCAACTAAGTACAGTAACAACTGAATTTGGCGACATTAAACTCATTCACTTTATTTGCCCGCCAATTGTAGCAAAAAAATTCACCAATTAACTGATGGATTTAAACTAATTGCGATAATTATTTAACTTTTTTTGCGTTAGTCGGTCATTTTTAAGCTTTCGTTCAATAAATACGCATGCTTTGCCGATTCTGATCAAGCTAATGTCGACATTAGTCGTAAAGGGAGGATTGAAGGTTAAAGGTTAAAGGT
>NZ_PNDJ01000102.1:0-495 GCF_005887255.1 Pseudoalteromonas sp. S1609
TTCATTTAAATCATCAACACTGTTTACCGGTGTTGTTTCTAAAAATGCATTGTATTGGCTTGCTAAGTCACCTGGTTTTTGTGAAACCGGTACTTTTTGCGTTAGGCTTGCACCTAGAGAATCGGTACGCGCAACGATAATACCGTTATCAATACCTAGCTCTAGAAACGCGTAACGTACTGCATTAATTTTAGCTAAAAAGTCTTCATGAGGAACGGTAACTTTACCTGCTTGGTGACCACATTGCTTAGCGTCTGATACTTGGTTTTCGATTTGGATAGCACAAGCACCGGCTTCAATCATCTTTTTAGCAAGTAGGTAAGTCGCTTCTTCGTTACCAAAACCTGCGTCAATATCAGCAATGATTGGCACAACATGCGTTTCAAAGTTATCAATTTTATTAAGCACGGCTTGAACGTCGCCGCCGTTTGCTTTTGCATCGTCTAGCTCGTTAAATAAATGGTCAAGTTCACGTGCATCAGCTTGCTTTAAGAA
>NZ_PNDJ01000103.1:0-2255 GCF_005887255.1 Pseudoalteromonas sp. S1609
GATTGTAGTTCGTACTAATTTATATGGAAAAGCCAAAGGGGTCACCCATTAGAAAGTTCCGGTCAAGCAGGCAGCTGTGTTTTCTTGATCTTTTTATTCAAAAAACAAGTGTTCTTATCATTTAAACTCACTTTAAATATGGCTACGCACCCAGTAATGACGTCGATTGGTGTGAATATGCACCAGTCATCCATATGAATTTAGGCAGTTTAATTAAGCATTATTGATGATTAATTAATGCCCTTGGCTTTCGCCTCAGTCATCGTTTAGTACCAATATCAGTCCAGTTTCTGGCTGTGTTTACACACTGCGCTGTAACAATTCTGTGGTTTATGCTTACACATTACCAATCCTTTAACCCCTTCGCTTCTGCTCCTGACGAATCTAAGCATAAGAATTATTTTCCTAGGATAAAAGATAATAGATGTTGCAAAGGTTTTTTATGAGTTATTTACGTGTGGTAGGTTATTAGGTACACTAATGTTGTATAAAAATTAGCTATCTGACCTAATATAAATACCTTATTTAGGTCTCAGGAAAATAAAATTATAAGTAAATGGAGTTTAAGTTCATATGGAAGTTCATTTTTATCCAGGTCAGGACCTTTTGGTTATAAAGCAAAATGGTTTGAAATTCGCTCAATTTGAAGCGATGGGAGGCCCTCCAAAAGTTGGTAATGATCCCTATATGGCCGAAGAGCCGACTACGCCAGGTCATTATATAATAGATAAAACAGAAGCTTATAGAACGCCTACTTGGCCTACATCAAAACTAACTTGGGGCACTAAGCTAAAAGATATGCCTGCAAAAGGAGATATTTGGTATGCCCTACCAAGTGGTAAGTGGGGAAGTCTAAATCAGTTATATAAACTACCTGTGCGTAGTGCAATCATGGAAATGCATAAAGAGCTGTATGGCAAAGAAGTGGTACCTGACAAGTGGGTGTTCAATGATTTTGGGCCTACTGCTATTCGTTGGTTTAAAGATATTAATGGTAATAAAATACTTGATGGAAAAGAGCGTCTATCAGGGCAAATGTTTCACACTACGCCGGAGAACGAAGCCGAAAAAGCAACAGGTTCAACAGTTCGATTGGTACCTTCACATGGGTGTATTCATTTAAAACCTAACGATAGAGACCGCTTATTCACCATAGGTGCTTTTAAACGAGGCACTTCATTTACGGTACATAAATATCATGAACGTTATAAATCAAATTAATAAAAGTATCTGCATTTTATCAGTGACGATGAGTGCTTTTTTTTTATTTAGTAATAACCTGCTTGCAGCAAGTATGTACTTGCTGCCTAACGGTAATGAAGTATCTATTGAACTTGATAGCGTATCTACCGTTTTTGACTCAGATAATGGCTGGTTACTTGGAGGTTATAAAATAATAAATGGTAGTAACGCTTCATATGTAAGTTTTATTCCCTATAACAAGGAGCCAATAAAATACTGGCCTTTAACAAGGGGTTATGTATCACAATTTTTCAAAGCTAATAATAAATTTTATGTTATTAGTTCAGCTGGAGATGCTCTTCAAATTGAAGACGATGGTTTAACCTCAACAGGCTTTAAAGTTAAGCCCAAATCTACAGTGGTGGCTGAAAAACCTTATTTAATTGCTTGCCACCCGCGCGGGTGGGCAAAGCTTAGTTCTATAAATACAGGCAGTTGCTATAGGTTGGATGGTACATGGGATATTGAATTATCTTGGACTCAAATAAATATTCCACCAAAGCTGTGTAATGGGAATTTAAAAGTATTAATAACAACCAATAAAAACCAAAATTGGGATGTTATAACCCTTGATACAGAAACAGGAAAAACGCTAACAAGTAAAAAAATAGCAAAACCGAAACATGAAATGTCGTTGTGTGAGCTATAGAAGTTAATATATTAAAATACTGTATCTATTTTAATAGACTAAATGAACTTGGATTTTGATGTATTGAACACTTTGCTTAATGCGGGCTATAAAAGGGCAATATTATTGCTCTTTTATATGCGCTTAAATTGGTTTTTATAAACTATAGCGCGACTAAGCTTTGCTCTAGCATTGCCTTCATTTGTTTTACTATTTTAGCTTCTGTTTCAAACGAAAGGGGTCACCCATTAGAAAGTTCCGGTCAAGCAGGCAGCTGTGTTTTCTTGATCTTTTTATTCAAAAACCAAGTGTTCTCATCATTTAAACTCACTTTAAATATGGCTACGCACCCAGTAATGCCGTCGATTGGTGTGAATATGCTCCC
>NZ_PNDJ01000104.1:0-369 GCF_005887255.1 Pseudoalteromonas sp. S1609
TACAAGTACAACATATACAACACATAATCAATTTATGGCGCAGTCGGCTCTATTCAAGTTAATTTAATAAAATACTGTCTTAATTTTACTAGACAATATGAACTTGGAATTTGATGAATTGAACACTTTGCTTAAAGCGCGCTAAAAAAGGACAAAAATATTGATCTAGTAAATGAGCATTAAATTGCATTTTATAAACTATAGCGCGACTAAGCTTTGCTCTAGCATTGCCTTCATTTGTTTTACTATTTTAGCTTCTGATTCAATCGAAAGGGGTAACCCATTAAAAAGTTCAGGTCAAGCAGGCAGGTGTGTTTTCTTGATCTTTTTATTCAAAAAACAAGTGTTCTGATCATTTAAACTCACTTT
>NZ_PNDJ01000105.1:0-663 GCF_005887255.1 Pseudoalteromonas sp. S1609
GAGAGTGCAGAAGCACTAGATTCTTACATTCCAGAGCCAGAGCGTGACATCGATAAGCCATTCATCATGCCTATCGAAGACGTTTTCTCAATCCAAGGTCGTGGTACTGTTGTAACTGGCCGTGTTGAAGCTGGTATCATCAACGTGAATGACGAAGTTGAAATCGTTGGTATCAAAGAGACTACTAAGTCTACTTGTACTGGTGTTGAGATGTTCCGTAAGCTGCTTGACGAAGGTCGTGCTGGTGAGAACATTGGTGCACTTCTACGTGGTACTAAGCGTGAAGACGTTGAACGTGGTCAAGTACTAGCTAAGCCTGGTTCAATCAACCCACACACAACATTCACTTCAGAAGTATACGTACTTTCTAAAGATGAAGGTGGTCGTCATACTCCATTCTTCAAAGGTTACCGTCCACAGTTCTACTTCCGTACAACTGACGTAACAGGTGACGTACAGTTACCAGAAGGCGTAGAAATGGTAATGCCTGGTGATAACGTTAAGATGACAGTAACTCTAATCGCGCCAATCGCGATGGACGAAGGTCTTCGTTTCGCTATCCGTGAAGGTGGCCGTACTGTTGGTGCTGGTGTTGTTGCAACTATCGTTGAGTAATCAACAGTTGTAGTGCATTAAGCATTAAAAAAACCCGAGCTTAGTCTC
>NZ_PNDJ01000106.1:0-468 GCF_005887255.1 Pseudoalteromonas sp. S1609
AGTCAGAGACTCTAGCATTTGACATGATTGATTATAATAATAATCGATTGACTCTTTTCCTAGAATAACCAGTTCAGGAGATTCTTTTTCAACTACTTTTGCATGCAATTTTGATATATGTAAAGACTCTAAATTTTCTTCCGTTTCAACATGAATCGCTTTATCTGCGCCAAAAGCCACTGCTGTGCGTAATAGTTCTTGAGATGCTTAAGCGCCAATAGAAACAACAACTACTACGGATGCAGTACCCGCTTCTTTTAAACGAATCGCTTCTTCTACAGCAATTTCACAAAATGGGTTCATGGCCATTTTTACGTTAGTTAAATCAACACCGCTGTTGTCAGGATTAACGCGAGCTTTTACTTTGTAGTCGATCACTCTATATATTGTTACTAGAACTTTCATAGGGAATCAATAATTATTTAAAACTATTAGCTAACGTCTACGTCAACCTATATAATTTATGAA
>NZ_PNDJ01000107.1:0-6790 GCF_005887255.1 Pseudoalteromonas sp. S1609
AGGCTCCAAATAAGAGAAACCCGTTACGGAATGTGACGGGTTTTTTTACGTCTGCAGGAAAGTGAAAATATTAGCTATCAGCCGTCAGCTATCAGTTGCACTGCGTCAAACTGACCACCGTATCGTGGGTTTAGTATCTCGACAATATTCTAGGTGATTGCCGTAATTAAGTAGCGCACCGACTCCAATTAGTCGGTATTTACTTTGAGGTTTTTTTATGATCATTAAAGCGAGCTTAATGGCGTTAGTGACTGAGAAAAATATAATTTTGCTTTGTTACTGGCTTTGATTTAGGATCAAAACAGTTTAAAACCATGAATGATTTGCCTGTGTATAGATTATTAATTAGCGCCTTATCCATTTTCTTTTGTGTTTCTGTATCAGCAGTTGAAGTAACTGATCTATATCAAGATATTTTGGTCGTAGAAGATAAATCTCGTGATACTCGTTTAGACGCTAGCCGCAAAGCGTTGCTTAACGTATTAGTAAAAGTGAGTGGTGACAAAAGCGCAGATGAAAATCGAGTCGCTAAGCAACGCACTAAAGATATATCCGATTATATTCTGAAATTTGAATATGATGAGCGTATCCCCGGAGAGCTTAAATTATTAGTTAAGTTTGAAGCACGAAAAATCGATGCACTAATCAAAGAGCTTAATTTGCCATTATGGGGAATGCAACGACCACTGGTTGCAATCTGGTTAGGGATTGAAGATAACAGGCAACGAGAGCTAGTAACTCAAGAAAGTTACCCACAGTTAGAGCAGCTCATTTATGATAAGGCAAGCCGTCGTGGATTACCTGTCGTTGTACCTTTGCTTGATTTACAAGATAGACGCCTTGTTGGTGTCCCTGAGGTTTGGGGGAACTTTTCTGAACCAGTAGAAGAGGCATCTAAACGTTACAGTGCTGAGCGCAGTATTACTGCTAGAATGTATCAAGAGTTTAACTCCGATAATTGGGTATTAGATTGGCGTTTTACTAATGACGAAATGTTTGAATCTAACCGAATTATTGGCTATAGACAGCAAATCGTTGCGCAAATGATTGATGATTTAGCGCAAGGTTTAGCTGGCGAATATGCGATCGATCCGAATGCGTATTATGAGCAACGTACTGCCAATTTGACCTTAAAAGGGACAGGTAATTTTGTGGATATAGAGTTGGCAAAGCGCCGTCTACTCAACCTAAGTGTTGTCACCCAAGCGGTTATTATACGTAAAACTCCCGATTCTGTTGAATTTAAGCTAGATCATACCGGCACTGTAAACGATCTTAAAAAAGCCCTTGGTCTTGATAATGCCTTTAAAGATTATGTCGACCCCCGTGCTTTTTATCACATAGTTGATAAGCAAAGCCTAGAGTATCAATGGGTTGAAAACTAATGATAACTCAAGAGCCAATGCAAATGGCGCTACCGGTTACTTTACCTGATGATGAAACATTTGCCTCTTATTTTGGGGGAGAAGACTCATTAGAGGTTAACCACCTTAAAGATAGCTTTTCTAAGCTATCTCAAGCTTTTCAGTATACTTATTTGTGTGGCTTAGGAGACTCAGGTAAATCCCATTTGTTATACGCCACCTGTATTCAAGCCCAAGAGCGTGGCTTATCGAATATGCTGCTATCAATGCGAGAAGTTCTACATTTTGGCCCGATGGTTTTAGATGGTCTTGAGGCGCTAGATGTATTATGTATTGATGATGTTCACTTAGTGGCGGGTAATGATGCATGGGAAAAAGCGTTATTTAATTTCTTCAACCGCTTTAATGAGCCTAATAAAATGCTGGTAGTAACTGCTGATTTACTGCCAAATATGCTTAATATTAGCTTGCCTGATTTAGAATCACGCTTGAAGTGGGGGACCACCTTTCAAATTCGCTCCATGAGTGATGATGATAAAGCACAAGCGTTAGTAAAGCGGGCTAACATGCGCGGTCTTGAACTGAGTGACGAATGCGCGCGGTTTTTATTAACCCGTTTAAGTCGTGATATGCGCGCATTATTGGATGTATTAGACAAATTAGATCACGCATCCATGGCTGCACAGCGAAAATTAACTATTCCTTTCATAAAATCAACGCTAAAGCTGTAGTAGGTCTAGAATCTAGACCCCGCTTTCAGTTATCATTAGCTAACTAAATTGTAATCACCTTCTTTGAAAGATCAGGTATCGAATGAACTTAGAAAATATATTAGCGCAAGCACTTGAGGCAGTTGCCAGTGCCAGTGAAATCGCGCAACTAGAAGAGATCAGGGTTAACTACCTTGGTAAAAAAGGCGAGATCACCAGCTTACTTAAAACACTGGGTAAAATTGCTCCTGAAGAACGCAAAGAAGCAGGCCAGGTAATCAATCAAGCTAAGCAAGATGTGCAAAGCGCAATTAATGACAAGCGTGAGCTTTTAGCGAGTAAAGCACTTGAAGAAAAACTAGCTGCTGAAACTATCGATGTAACTTTACCAGGGCGCGTTATGCCTTCTGGTGGCCTTCACCCAGTAACACGTACAATTGAGCGTATTGAAAGCTTTTTTGGTGAACTAGGCTTTGAAGTTAAATCAGGCCCTGAAGTTGAAGATGATTTTCATAACTTTGATGCGCTTAATATTCCTGAGCACCATCCAGCTCGCGCCGACCACGATACCTTTTACTTCAATCCTAAGTTGGTGTTGCGTACTCAAACTAGTGGTGTGCAAATTCGTACCATGGAAACAGAGCAGCCGCCGCTTCGTATAATTTCACCAGGGCGTGTATATCGTAATGACTACGACCAAACACATACACCTATGTTCCATCAGGTGGAAGGTTTAATGGTCGATACGGACGTTAGCTTTACTGAGCTCAAAGGTATTTTACATGACTTCTTACGTAACTTTTTTGAAGAAGATATGGAAATTCGTTTCCGTCCTTCATTCTTCCCATTTACAGAGCCCTCAGCTGAAGTTGATGTAATGGGTAAAGATGGTAAATGGTTAGAAGTATTAGGCTGTGGCATGGTTCACCCTAACGTACTTAAGTCTGTTGGTATCGATCCTGAAAAATACACCGGTTTTGCTTTTGGTATGGGTGTAGAGCGCTTAACTATGTTGCGTTACGGCGTAAACGATTTACGTGCGTTTTTCGAAAACGACTTAAAATTCCTAAACCAGTTCCGTTAAGAGTGAAGAAATAAAATGAAATTTAGTGAAAAGTGGTTAAGAGAGTGGGTAAATCCTGCAATTGATACGCAAGCTCTTTCGGAACAGCTTTCAATGGCTGGTTTAGAAGTAGATGGCGTAGAGCCGGCAGCAGCCAAATTTAATGGTGTTGTTGTAGGTGAGGTGGTTGAATGTGGCCAGCACCCTGATGCAGATAAACTACGTGTAACAAAAATTAATGTTGGTGGTGATGAACTGCTTGATATTGTTTGTGGTGCACCAAATTGCCGCCAAGGTATTAAAGTTGCTGTTGCCACTGTTGGTGCAGTATTACCAGGTGATTTTAAAATTAAAAAGGCCAAACTTCGTGGTCAACCATCATACGGCATGTTGTGTGCGTTTGATGAGCTAGGCATTAGCGAAGAGGGCGATGGCATTATGGAATTGCCGCTTGACGCGCCGATTGGCACAGATTTACGCGAATACTTAGGATTAGATGACAACATCATAGATGTAGATTTAACCCCTAACCGTGGTGACTGTTTAGGTATTAAAGGCCTTGCTCGTGAAGTTGGCGTACTGAACAGCATTGATGTTAATACATTAAGTATTCCAGCGGTAGCACCGACAATTGAAGATAAAGTATCAATAGAGTTGGTTAACGATGAAGCTTGTCCTCGTTATTTAGGGCGTGTTATCAAAGGCATTAACCTTAATACTGAAACACCTCTATGGATGGTTGAAAAGCTACGCCGTAGTGGTGTGCGTTCAATCGACCCGGTAGTTGATGTGACTAACTTTGTGTTATTAGAGCTTGGTCACCCAATGCATGCATTTGATTTAAATGCTATTGAGGGTGGAATTAAAGTACGTAGTGCAAACGCAGGTGAAGAATTAGTTTTACTTGATGGTAACACTGCAAAGTTAAATGAATCGACATTAGTGATTGCCGATCATCATAAAGCGCTAGCCATTGCTGGTATTTTTGGTGGTGAGCAATCTGGCGTTACTGAAAAAACAGCTGATATTCTGTTAGAAAGCGCATTCTTTAACCCTGTTGCCATTGCTGGTCAAGCACGTAGCTACGGTTTACACACCGATGCATCTCATCGCTATGAGCGTGGTGTAGACTTTGCTCTACAACATGATGCAATGGAGCGCGCTACAGCGTTACTGCTTGAAATTGTTGGTGGTGAAGCGGGTCCTGTTGTTGAAGCTGTGGCTGCTGATAAGTTACCAAAGGTAACTGAAGTACGTTTACGTCGTTCACGTTTAGACCGCGTTATTGGTCATCATATTGAAGATGCGAAAGTAACCGATATTCTGACGCGTTTAGGACTTGATGTTAAATTTGACAATGATAGCTGGAGTGCTGATGTACCAAGCTACCGTTTTGATATTCGTATCGAAGAAGATTTAATTGAAGAAGTTGCACGTGTATACGGTTATAACAGCATTCCTAATGTTGCACCAACTGCAAAACTGAAAATGACCACGCATGATGAGTCAACTGTTGCCCTGAGCCGTTTTCGTAATACCTTAGTAACACGTGGCTATCAAGAAGCCATTACTTACAGTTTTGTTGACCCTAAAGCGCAAGCTATTTTACACCCTGAGTGTAATGCATTGGTATTGCCGCACCCAATTTCAATTGAAATGTCAGCGATGCGTGTAAGTTTAATGCCAGGGTTGCTTTCATCTGTTGCGTATAACCAAAACCGCCAACAACCTCGTATTCGCTTATTTGAACACGGCCTTAAGTTTATCAGTGATGAAAATGCTGAAAATGGTGTATACCAAGTGCCTGTTATTGGTGGCGTTATTACTGGTTTGGTTCATGGTGAGCATTGGGTTGAAGAAAAACGTAACGTTGATTTTTATGACCTAAAAGGGGATGTTGAAGCATTACTTGCAATTACCAACGATGTTAGCCGCTTTGAAATTAAAGCTGAGCAATCGGATGGTCTTCACCCTGGCCAGTCTGCCGTTATTTATGTTGATGGTAAAAAAGTAGGTTTCTTTGGTGCATTACATCCTCAAGCGCAAAAATCGTTAGATATCAACAATGCTACTTTTGTGTTTGAAATTGAAATGTCGGCATTAGAAAAAAGAAATTTACCTCAAGCTGTAGGGGTGTCTAAATTCCCATCAAATCGCCGCGACATCGCGATTTTAGTACAAGACAGCGTTAAAATTGGTGATATTTTAAACGTCATCGGAAAAGTTGGCGGAAATCAATTGGTTGACCTAAACTTATTCGATGTGTATAAGGGCAAAGGTATTGAGCCAAATTATAAGAGTTTGGCGATTGCTCTAACACTGCAGGCGGTTGATAGAACACTCGAAGAGAAAGATATCAATCAGGTAGTTGATAACGTGGTGGCCGCACTGGCCGAACAGTTTAATGCATCGTTGAGGGACTAGATATGGCGCTTACTAAAGCCGACATAGCTGAACACCTATTTGAAAAGCTCGGGATCAATAAAAAAGATGCCAAAGATTTAGTTGAAGCGTTTTTTGAAGAAATCCGCTCAGCGCTTGAAAAAGGCGAGCAGATTAAGCTCTCTGGATTTGGTAACTTTGATCTTCGAGATAAGAAAGAAAGACCGGGACGTAATCCGAAAACGGGAGAAGATATTCCAATTTCAGCGCGTCGCGTAGTTACTTTTAGGCCGGGGCAAAAGTTAAAGACCCGTGTCGAAGTAGGCACAAGCAAAAAATAAACAAAAAGGCAGCGCAAGCTGCCTTTTTTGTATCTGTTGTATTATTTCCGGGGAGAAATAAATTTTCCTTGGTTTATTTGGTGTAATGTTTGCTCGGCGAGAGCATCTAAACTGTCTAAATTCTTTTCTTGTGCTATTAATTGCTGCTCAATTAATAATATATCGATATTTTTTATACCAGAGAGCTCTGCTATTTTGGCAAAAATGTACGCGTGCTTATATTGGTGGTGCTTATAGAAAAGGCTAATTAAAGAGGTGTATATTTCTGGATCAGGTATTTGCTTAACTTGATTTAATGCCAATGTGTTGTATAAAAAATCAATTGCTTTTTGCTCATCAACTTTAATGTAATAAGACGCTAAATAAAATTGCATTTCAGCACTCGTTTCCACCTCGGGGGTATTTTCTAGAGCAAGTAGCCGGGTGAGTGCCGTTTCATCATTGTTTCTTGACCAATGGTAATAGAGTAGGCCTGGGTGAGTGGTTGCTTGTGTTTGCTGATAAATACGTGCCATTTCTCTATTACTGGTGAGGTAGGCTCGTCGACGGGCGGTAGTTTTACCTTTTAGTTTTATATGCTGAATATTAGCGGCTAAGCCAATACATTGGTTGTAATGCTCAAACGCTTTGAGTAGTTGATATTTGTTCTCATCGGTTGGTTGTAAGGATTCGCGGTAGCGAGAAAAAATAGTACGCTCTCGCAGTGCCTTACAGTGGCTATCGTGGTTAAGGTCATTGCATATGGCGGGTGATTGCGCACAAACATCTTCAACGGTAAAAGATTCTTCACATCCTGCAAGCAATAATGCAAAAGTGAGGGTTATGTGCTTAAAAGCCATCCGAGTCTCTCAATTTATTAGGGTCTGTTGACCTTTCAAGGTTGAATTTGCAGCAGTCTGTTTGGTATTGAGGCAAGGCAGAGCCTATGTG
>NZ_PNDJ01000108.1:0-2873 GCF_005887255.1 Pseudoalteromonas sp. S1609
AGACACAAGGGATTTAAAATCCCTCGACTAACAAGTCGTGCCGGTTCAAGTCCGGCCTCGGGCACCACTTTTAATTATTGACCAAGTTAATTAAAAGTTTGATAAATACTTATTTTATGGCACTAACTCAGTTGCCAGAACGTTTTACCGCGACATGGTCGCGCACCAACGTACAAATTACTGATAAAGTTTTATGCGGCACTAGCTCAGTTGGTAGAGCGCGACCTTGCCAAGGTCGAGGTCACGAGTTCGAGCCTCGTGTGCCGCTCCAAATTATTTGATATGTTTAGGCGGAATGGCAGAGTGGCCATGCACCGGATTGCAAATCCGTTTACCCCGGTTCGACTCCGGGTTCCGCCTCCAAATAATTACTCCACACGCTTTAACTAGCAAACTCGATGCCCGAGTGGTGGAATTGGTAGACACAAGGGATTTAAAATCCCTCGACTAACAAGTCGTGCCGGTTCAAGTCCGGCCTCGGGCACCACTTTATACTTTACTTGTTTATTCTAGTTTAACTATTCTTTGATTAAACCATTAATTATAAAATCGCATTATCAAACTAGTATCTTATTCCTTACACAAAATTATTTCGTTTGTTTAAAACCTTTATGTCTCACATTTTTTAAAAAGCCTATCCCATCAATGTATTACCTTTGATCTTTTTTATAGCTAAACTTGACGGTAGCTATAGAAAAAACTCTCATTTAGAACAAAACACTAAATTTAAGCTTTGCTATATAAGACTTTTATACCTCAAAATAGACTACCTAATACTAAGCGGTTTATATAAAAAGCAGTGGTATAAGGCTCTTAAATGGAGGTGGTGGCTGTGCTTCGTTTGATACATAAGCGAAAGTCGGCATACGCTTATTTCTATTAACATTATCACAATGTCACAAAATTTATTAAGAGTATTGATGTAAACTGCTTAACTAATCGCTTATAAGGGGGTATGAGAAGTTTGATGATGCTGTTACTAGGAATATAAAGACGAGGCTTATACCAATCCACAATAATACTTAATCATTTTGAGAGTCGAAACCTGACGCTAATTACGTTAAAAATTCCTCATATAGAACAACTAAACATCGAAATTGTTGCTTTGCTATTAACACGATTTCTCTACCTCAAAATAGACTACTTAATTAAACGAATGGGTACTAGACAATAAAAAACCCGAAATGGCCATTGCCGTTTCGGGTTTTAACTTAAATCTCTTTAAAGTTATTTGTGCCAAATACCTTTCGGAATAGTTTTATTAAGCTTGTTGTTTTTACTTGGATCAAACGTCGGTAACTTTCCAGCACGTCGTTGAGCGTTGTAATCTTTGGCAAGCCATACCACAACTCCTGAGAGCATAAATAGCGCGATTACGTTTACAATCGCCATTAGGCCCATAGACACATCAGCTAGAGTCCACACTAATGGTAATTCACCAAGGGCACCAAACATCACCATACCTAACACTAATAATCTGAAGATCAGCATGCCAGATGCGTGGTTATGCTCTAAAAACAATAAGTTCGTTTCTGCATAAGAGTAGTTAGCTACAATTGATGTAAAAGCAAAAAACAAAATAGCGACTGCAACAAATATTGCGCCCCAGCTACCAACATGCTCCTCAAGCGCTGCTTGTGTAAGTGCTATACCCGTTACATCAGAGCCTGGTACTAACTGTTCTGATAATAAAATAAGAGCAGCGGTAGCTGTACAAATTATAATAGTATCTACAAATACACCTAGCATTTGTACATAACCTTGTGATGCAGGGTGAGGTGGGTTAGGAGTTGCAGTTGCTGCAGCGTTAGCTGCGCTACCCATACCCGCTTCGTTTGAGAATAACCCGCGCTTGATCCCTTGGATCATTGCTTGCATTACACCATAACCAATTGCACCAGCGCCAGCTTGTTCAAGACCAAAGGCACTTCTAATTACATGCATAAATACATCAGGCAACTCAGTGTAATTTACAGCACATATATACAGTGCAACAATTAAGTAGGCAGCGGCCATAAATGGCACTGCTAATTCAGCAAATCGTGAAATTGTTTTTAGGCCACCAAATATGATGATGCCCGAACCAATTACAAGTGCAATACCTACTATATAGTTAGGAATACCAAAGGCGACTTCAAAAGCTGCAGCGATAGAGTTTGACTGTACCGCATTAAAAACTAAACCAAAGGCTAAAATTAAACATAGTGAGAACACGATGCCCATCCAGCGCTTGCCAAGTCCGTATTCCATATAATAAGCAGGGCCTCCACGGAAGTTGCCTTCTTCATCGCGTATTTTGTAAGCTTGAGCCAATGTGCTTTCTGCAAAACTAGTGGCCATACCGATCAAAGCAATTAACCACATCCAAAAAATAGCACCAGCACCACCTAAATAAAGTGCGACTGCAACACCTGCCATATTACCGGTACCAACACGGGCGGCTAAAGAAGTACAGAAAGCTTGAAAAGAGGAAATACCGCCATCTGACCCTTGGCGACTTTGAAACATGACTTTAATCATGTGTGGGAATTGTACAAATTGGATGAAACCAAGACGTATGGTAAAAAATAGCCCAGCGGCTATTAATAAGTACACTAAAATATGACCCCATAAGAGACCACTTATACTATTTATTATATCTGTCATGTGTGTTGCCTAGTGAACGAGTTGTAAATATGCGCCGCAACTTACCACAAGCAAGGTAAATAGTTTAGTAAACAGCGCAAAAAAATGAGTTATCCACAGGGTTTTGGGGGTATCTTGTGTTTCTGGGTGGGGTATCTTTGGGGTAAAAATTAAATGCAAAAAAGCGTTTAAAAACGCTTGCGTTAAAATCGATTCGCCCTATAATGCGACCCCACTGAGACGGCAGA
>NZ_PNDJ01000109.1:0-279 GCF_005887255.1 Pseudoalteromonas sp. S1609
GTCATCAGGACTAATTAGGCTGTTTGAGTGTGGATCTTATTTAATAGAGCGAGTCTAAACAAAAAAGGGGTAAAAATCGAGTAAAAAGGTGTGATACCCAAGCAGCTTTGAGGTGCATAGTGCAGCGCCAATAAGGTTAATTTAAAAGCAATTTATACTGCGTTATTGATTTTAACAACAGAGTGACTATTACACATGCAAACAAGGCCTTGGTTAAATTACCTTTAAGTATAACTGTCACTCGCACCTAGAGGTGGCTTGGGTATACAATAGGGCAAT
>NZ_PNDJ01000011.1:0-9301 GCF_005887255.1 Pseudoalteromonas sp. S1609
GTAAATAATGACCAAAAAAGAGTAAATCGCCCCTAGGCAGAACCCTTTGGGCAGCGCCTGTTTGGTATTGATGCTGCGTTATCGCCTATTTATGGGGAATAACCACACCACATAGGCTCTGCTTTATTTAAATACCAAACAAACTGCTGTAAATTCAACCTTAAAAGGTCAACAGACCACTAACACTTAGTGGCGCTTAAAGTTACTAAATTTAAACACCAGTTTAATCTATTGGGCGTTAGTGAAACCAAGCTGGCGCCAAGATTCATATACAAACACAGCTACTGCATTAGATAGATTCATACTGCGACTATCGGCTTGCATAGGAATACGAACGCGTTGCTCATTGGGTAATGCTTGGATCATTTCATCAGGCAAACCTCGAGTCTCAGGGCCAAATACTAAGCAGTCACCCGCTTCATATTGTGCTTGATGGTGAAATTGACTGCCTTTGGTGGTGCACGCATACACTTTTTTAGGCTGGCACTTTTCTAAGTAAGCTTCAAATGAAGCATGGCGTTGCACATGGCTAAATTCGTGATAATCAAGGCCAGCGCGTTTTACACGTTTGTCATCCCACTCAAACCCCAATGGTTCAATTAAATGCAGTGCAAAGCCTGTATTAGCACATAAACGAATGATATTCCCGGTGTTAGGCGGAATTTCAGGTTGGTATAAAACAATATCCAGCACAATAAGCCCTATAAAATCTTTAATTTGACGAGCTCAGTATACACGAACAATGAATAAAAAATGATATACTGAAAACATTAAATACAGCTTACAGCGGAAAGATACGTGCATAATCGCAGTTATGAATTTTGGGTTAAGGCCTCTAGCATAGTGACCATGGTTATGGTCAGCCTAATGATTGCGACCAAAGCATGGGCGTGGCTGGCGTCGGGTTCTGCGTCAATGCTTGGCTCATTAACCGACTCATTAATGGATATCACAGCAACACTAATGAGCTTTTTGGTTTTATCGTATGCACTGCGCCCTGCTGACGATGACCACCGATTTGGCCACGGTAAAGCAGAGGCGCTTGCAGGGTTAGGGCAGGCCGCTTTTATTGCAGGCTCGGGTTGTTTATTGGCGTTTCATGGTATTGAGCGTCTCATTAACCCCGTAGAGCTGACGCATTCATTATTAGGTGTATGGGTGAGTATTTTTGCCATAGTGTGTACATTAGTGATTGTGTATGTGCAAAATAAAGTCGTAAAGCATACAGAATCAATCGCTATAAAAGCAGATTCTGTGCACTACAAAGGCGATTTAATTTTAAATGCAGCGGTGCTACTTGCTATTTTACTTGCTTATTATGGGGTGCTGTATGCTGATCCGTTATTTGCCATAGGTGTGGCAGGATATTTACTTTATAACAGCTGGGATATAGCAACCGAGAGTGCCTCACACTTAATGGATAAAGAGCTACCCGATGAAGAAAAGCAAAGTATTTTTGAAATAGCCCGTAATCATAATGACGTTTATGGGGTGCACGGTATTCGTACTCGTCAAGGTGGTAAAGTTAAGTTTATTCAGCTGCATTTAGAGCTTGATGACAATTTACCACTTATTCGCGCCCATAAAGTAGCAGACGAAGTGGAAGCCATGATCACTCAGCAGTTTGAATCACAAGTGGATATATTGATTCATCTAGATCCGCTCTCGCTCAGTCGTTAACCTAATCTGAACTCTGCTTGAGATAGATTTATTATCTATAATTGAGGTTAATTTACAGACTCGCAAAATTTATACAGGCTAGTTAGCAGTGATTGGCGGATATCATCACGTTCAAAAAACAGCTCGTGCTTAGCTCCTTTAAACTGCTTGATTAGGGTATTTTTATGCCTACTTGCGAGCTTATGTTGGGCTTGATTATCAACCACTTCATCATTTTCTGCGCTGGCTATAAATAGTGGGGTGGTTATAGATAGCTTATCGAGTGCTTTAATGAACGAAAAAACGGTATGCAGCCAACCATAAGTCACACCACCTAATTGTAATAGTGGGGTTTGCTGATAAGTTGCCCTAAATTGCTCGTAACGTATTTGACTACTGGTTAAAGTATTAAGCGCAAACTCTTCAGCTGAATAATCGCTTTGCCCTAGTGCATAACATCCTGAGAAACCTAACAATGATGCACTCGCAGCGATAAACTGTGCAATTGGTTTGGGTATTCCTTTGGTATAAATATCAAACATGGGCGCCGATAAAAACGCTCCACTAAAATCATGTGAATAGCGTGCTAAGTAATCAAACGCAATGGCGCCGCCCATTGAATGGCTAAGTAGTAGTTTTTTACCTTGCCAGTGCTGCTGCACCACTTTTTTATTAAACTGGTTAAGATCGTGACTGTAATCTTCAAATTGTTTTACGTAGCCTTTGTGGGGGTTTTTTAATAACCGATAAGAGCGCCCCTGGCCTTGGTGATCAACAATAAACACAGCAAAATTATTACAATAAAGCTCCCAAAGTAGCTCTTTGTATTTATCGAGTCCTTCAATACGCCCTGAACTAATAACAATGGCTGTATGAGCATTTTTAGGCTTGGCATAAGCATAAAATAACTCCCCAGCTGCTGTGTTTAAATACGCTTTTTTAAGCGTATTAGTATAAAACTCAGTAATTGCAGACAGGTTATTTTCAAGCTCGCTTTCAGTGCTATAAAACATGGTCTCTCTTTTGTATTGGTAAGCTTACTTCAACGCATAATCCGCCAGCGTCTTTGTTTGATAAAACTAAATTTCCGCCATGCGCTATTACCGCATTTTTTGCAATGGCTAACCCTAACCCTGTCCCCCCACTGTGGCGGTCGCGGGCATCTGATTGCCTAAAAAACGGTTCACACAACTTATCGAGTTGCGCTTTAGGTACGCCTGGGCCGTCATCACATATTTGTATGTATATGGTATCACTGTGTTTTAAGCTAATACTAATAGTATGTTGTGCATATTTAATGGCGTTGCGCAGAATGTTCTCTAAGGCACTGGCAATCAACATTTCGTCGCACTCTATATTTACTTCAACATTACCATGTACAATTAAGGTTTTATTGTGCTGTTTTGCTTCAAACTGAGCATCGTTTATTACATGGTCAACAATCACTTGCAGCGACTGTGTTTGCAGCGATAAAGGTTGGCTATTGGCTTCTAAGCGCGATATCTGCAATACATCGGCTATCATTTTATCCAGTTGGTTAGCTTCTTTTTCAATACGCAACAAATAAGATTGATTTGCCTCACTTGCCTGCATTTGTGCAAGTCCTGTAGCCATTTTTAAACGGGTTAGCGGGGAGCGTAATTCATGGGATATATCGGCTAATAAACGTTTTTGAGCGCTAAGCAGTTGCTCTAGTTGATCGGCCATCCGGTTAAAGTCGCGCCCTAAAACTCCAAGTTCATCTTTTCGCTGACTATTTATTGTTGCACGCGCACTTAAATCGCCGTTTGAGAGCCTGATAGCGGCTTGTTTTAAGCTATTTATAGGGGCAATTAAGTTACGGCTAAATAAAAAGCTAAGCGTAAGCGAGGCAATAATTGCCATGGTAATTTTTAACCAAACGGGTAATAATCTTAAGCGAATAAAGAGCGGTCGCTGCTGATTGATATCGATTTCATATAACTCAAATTCCCCTTCAGGAACCCGAATGCGCACAGGGCCAAAAGCTTGGTAATATTCAGTAAAAATAACCTGTGGTGGCATGCCCTTACTAAAGTTAAGTAAGCTTAAATCAATATTGTTTTCAACATTTTTACTGATCAACACTTCATCGCTATTTTGTGAATTTAAATAAAGCAACTTACGTTTCGTTAAACGCGGATGAGTAATAATGTCATTAATAGAGCGCTTGTGTTTATGTGCGCTACGCTCGATACCTCGTGCCAAATATTCTAGATTTTTTTGCATCGGCCCTTGTAGTGGATCATGGCTAATGGCGTTTATTAGTGAAATATTACTCAAGAAAAAGAGCGCTGTAAAAGTGCCAATAATGGTCAGCCAAAACCACGTAAACACTTTAAAAAACAGATAATGTCGTGGGTGGCGTAGCCAACTAAAGCGCAGAGCTTTATTCTCCTTGGATGAAGACATATCCCGCTCCTCTCATTGTTTTAATTTTATCGCCCTCAATATGCTCGGCTATTTTTTTACGAATATTACTCACATGCATATCTATAGAGCGGTCAAAAGATGCTAAGCGTCTGCCTAATACATCTTCGCTTATTTGCTCTTTGCTAATTACATCAGGCGCGTGTTTTATCAATAAAGCGAGTATTTCGTATTCGGTGCCCGTTAATGTGAGGGGGATGTTATTAATACTGGCCTCTCGCGCAGCAAAATTAATAGTAATACCATTTAAAGAGAGCTTTTTATTAGTGTTATTACTTACACTATTAATATGTTCAATGCGGCGAGTAATTGCTTTTACGCGGGCTAGTAGTTCTCTGTGATTAAAAGGCTTTGGTATGTAGTCGTCAGCGCCGAGTTCTAAACCAAAAATACGGTCAAAGTCTTCTCCTTTAGCGGTCAGCATAATCACCGGTGTTAATTTACTTTGCCTGAGTTGTTTCAGTACTTCAAAGCCATCTATAGAGGGCAACATGACGTCTAGTAATATAAGCGCGTAATCGTTTTGCAAGGCAAGCTCTAAGCCTTGTTGACCATCATGTGCGGTTTGAATGCTAAAGCCTTGTGCACTTATGTATTCGCTTAATAATTCGCATAAACCGGTGTCATCATCAATCATTAATAGTTTCATATATAAAGCCTTACGCGCTGTTTATGGTTTTATTTTACGCGTTTAATGTATCAATAGTTAGTCTTTACATAACCTTTACACTGCTTTGCGTTACTTTTCATTGAACCAGTTATAGTGAACACACTGGTTAGCAGCCAACAACCAATCCAATATTAAGGTGATGATTATGACTAAAGTAAACACGTTATCAAAATTAGTACTCATTTGCGGTTTAACAGCGGCAACGCTCACTACGGGCAGCGTATTTGCAAAAGGCGATGGCTATAAACAAGGTCACTCTCAGGCGCGCTTTTTACTCTCTGAGCGAGCAGCAGATAAGCTGGCACTTACGCAAGAGCAACAAACACAACTAAAAGCGATTTTTACAGCGCAAAAAACGCAAATTAAAGCGCTAAGAAGCCAAGACAAAGACGCGCGCCAGGCACAGCGCCAAGCCTATAAAGAACAAATGGATGCGTTATTGTCAGCGCCAAATTTTGACGAAAATGCAGCGAAAGAGTTATTAACTGCACGCCAAGATAAGAAACAGCAATTGGGGTTAATTAAATTAAAAACCCAGCATCAAGTAATGCAACTACTTAACGCTGAGCAAAAAGAGAAGTTAGCTAAAATTCAGCAGCGAATGACCAAAAAGCACCGCAAGCATAAAGCATAGCGTTTTAACACAAAGCAAAAAGCCAGCTAAATGCTGGCTTTTTTATATTACACGAGTGATTATTTAAAAAAGTCATCTTCATTTTTTGCCATCATTGCTTCAATGTCTTCAATCATGTCTTGATTGAATTCATCTGCAGAGGTGATGGGTGCTGAAATTTTATTATTTTCAAACGACCACTCACCTAAGTCAATAAGTTGGCAACGCTTTGAACAAAAAGGGCGGTGCGGACTTTGTGCTGACCATTCTACTTTTACTTTGCAGGTTGGGCAGTTAACCATAGTTGGCATAATTTACTCTCAAATTAATATAGGCTTGGCTGCTCAATTTATCGTTAAGCAACTAAGCATTTTATTTAAAAACTAGTAACGCGGTTTATCTCAGCCAGCGAGGTCACACCCTCTGCTGCTTTACGAATACCCGATAAACGCAAATTGTTATACCCTGCTTTAAGTGATACCTCAGCAATTTCTAATGAGTTACCACCACGCATTATAATTTGCGCTATTTCGGGGGTGATTTTCATAACCTCGTAAATACCAACACGGCCTTTATAGCCCTCAGTACAGCTTTCACAGCCTTTAGGGGCATACAAAACCATATCCTGTATTTGTTGTTCACTAAAGCCTTGGCGAATAAGCTCTTCACGGGGTAACTGCTCTGGTGTTTTACATTTAGAGCATAATCGGCGCGCTAATCGCTGAGCGATTATTAAGCTAATTGAACTGGCCACATTATACGCGGGTACGCCCATGTTTAATAAACGAGTTATGGTTTCAGGTGCAGAGTTAGTATGTAGCGTTGATAGTACTAAGTGACCGGTTTGTGCCGCTTTAATTGATATTTCAGCGGTTTCTAAATCTCGTATCTCACCTACCATTACTACATCGGGATCTTGGCGTAAGAACGCTCGTAAAGCATTAGCAAAGGTCATGTCGGCTTTAATGTTTATTTGTACCTGATTAACCCCTTCGAGGTTAATTTCTACCGGATCTTCGGCGGTACTGATGTTACGCTCTGGCTGATTGAGTATATTTAAACCCGTATACAGGGAGACGGTTTTACCTGAGCCAGTTGGACCGGTAACTAAAATCATCCCTTGTGGTTGCTCTAATGCATCGAGGTAGAGTTTTTTCTGCTCAGGTTCATAACCTAATACATCAATACCTAACATGGCACTTGATGAATCGAGGATACGCATTACAATTTTTTCGCCCCATAAGGTAGGCATGGTACTAACACGAAAATCAATACTTTTACGTTCTGTCACTTTGAGTTTTATACGGCCATCTTGTGGCTTACGTTTTTCAGCGATATCAAGGCGCGACATAACTTTTATACGAGCAGATAGCTTACTGGCCAAGGTGTTTGGCGGGCTGGCTACCTCATGTAAAATTCCGTCGATGCGAAATCGAATACGGTATTTATGTTCATAAGGCTCAAAGTGAAGATCCGAAGCGCCTTTTTTTATTGCGTCCATTAAAATTTTATTAATGTAAACAATAATAGGGGCGTCGTCTTTGTCATCGTCTTTTGGCGTATGGTCTTTTTGTGGCTCAGAATCTAGTTCAGCAAACTCTTTAAATTCATCCTCACTTAAATTTAAGCTACCTGCAGCATCCAGTAGTTGCTCAATTTTATTATCGAGTTGAATATAGTCAACTACCACCACTTCACACGATAAACCGGTGCTAAACTCAAAGTTTTCAAAAGCGCCGTAATCGGTAGGATCTGAAGCGGCAATATATACTTTTCTGCCTTTTTGTACCAAAGGTAAAATATGGTGCTTACGGATCAGCTTTTCTTTAACTAGCTCGGCAGGAATTTGTGCAACATTAAAATCTTTTAAATCTAAAAAAGGCACTCTAAACAAATCAATACATTGCTCAGCTAAATCGTTGCTATCTATTTTTCCGCATTTAGAAATAAGTTCTGCGGTTGACGCAAAGTCTTGCTGCCTGGCTTTTACGGTATCGGTATCGACACGGCCGAGGGTAATAAATTTTCTTAGTAACGGTGAGTTAATATTCATTGCGCACCTGATTTAATCCTTCTTTACTCAGCAATTTATCAGAAAAAAGAAAGGAATACATTAATCGTACCAATGCAGCAGATAATTTACCGATAAAAATATCAGTTTATTGCGCTGTGATTGGGTCAGTCACTCTATATTGTAGACTTTGCTTGCTGTAAATAATAATTATGTAGCTTAAGTAAGTCTTGTTTTACATCGTTTAAATCGCGGTTATTATTTAAAATATCATCCGTTTTTTGTTGTTTATGCTCACGAGACATCTGTGCGTCAATAATTTGTTTTGCTTGTTCAGTGCTTATATTGTCACGTTTTGTGGTGCGGGTAATTTGTATTTCTACTGGTACATCAATTAGTAAAGTACGATTACAGTAGCGATCAAGCTCATTTTCAAATAATAACGGGGCAACTAAAACCACATAGTCGCTTTGCGCGTTTTTTAAGTCAGTGAGCAGTTTAGTGCGTATTAAAGGGTGCAGCAGCGCATTGAGCCATGTTTTTTGCTCAGGGTTACTAAAAATCCGGGCTCTTAGCTCGCCACGGTTTAATGCGCCATGTTCATCGAGTATGTCAGAGCCAAAATGCTTAGTAATGGCATTAAGCCCTTCTGAGCCAGGTTCAACCACTTGGCGAGCTACAATATCCGCATCAACAATAGTAATACCTAGCTCTGCCAACATATCGCTAACTGCGGTTTTACCACAGCCAATCCCACCGGTTAGGCCCAGCACCCAGTTATTTTTATGGTGTTGTGTATTACTCATAGTTAGTAACCAATAAAATTAAAATAGCTGTTTTGTAGTTGTGTACCCCACAGCATAGTTATCCAACCGGCTATTGCTAAATAAGGACCAAAAGGAATAGGCGTTGCTTTGTCTTTACCTTGAATACTCAGCAGGGCAATGCCTATTACTGCGCCTACCACGCTTGAGAGTAAAATAATGGTCAATAACGATTGCCAACCTAGCAGTGCGCCAAATACAGCCAGTAATTTAAAGTCGCCATAACCCATACCTTCTTTGCCAGTAATTAGCTTAAACAGCCAAAACACACTCCACAAGCTTAAATAACCACATGCTGCACCAATAATAGCATCGCTAGGGGCTATGGTATAACCCATAACTGATGCGATTAATGCTAGCCATAAAAGCGGCAAAGTAAGCTGATCTGGCAGCAGCATGTGATCAATATCAATAAAAGTTAGTGCCACTAATATCCAAGTAACTACTATGTATAATAAAGCCTGCTCAGTTGCGCCAAAAGTGTACGCAACAACTAGGCTTAAAATAGCGGTAATGGCTTCAACGATTGGGTAACGCACTGAGATTGGGTTATCACAGGTTGCGCATTTACCCTTTAAAAATAACCAACTAAATATAGGAATGTTTTGCCATGGTTTAATGGCTGCTTTGCACTTAGGACAACATGAGTTGGGCTTAACTAAATTAAACGTGTCAGTAGTTTGTGAAGTGGTCTGTTCAGTCTTTGGGCTGGTTAGTTCATCGGCTAATAATAAGCGGCATTCAGTTTGCCATTCTTTTTGCATCATTACTGGCAAGCGATATATCACCACATTTAAAAAGCTACCAATACATACACTCACAAGGCCAATCGTGGTCAAATAAAACCATAAGTTAGCCTGCATCGCGTTGCTGATATCAATAAAAAGACTTTGCATTTATTTTACCTAAAACTAAATTCTGTGTTGATAATACAGTGGTTTTATATAAGTGCAAAGTTAGGGTTTAGGATGGTAGGTTCGAGGTTTGAGGTTAAAGGTTCGGGCGACGAGCGGCGAGTTGCGGGGAATCACCGCTTTTTAATTGTTCTGTAGGCGGGGCTTTATGCCGCGCAAGGG
>NZ_PNDJ01000110.1:0-352 GCF_005887255.1 Pseudoalteromonas sp. S1609
ATTCCTGTTGGGCACTCAGTTTCAATTGAGACTCTAAATTTGTTTGCCTCACTTAGTAAACTAAGCTTGGCTGTTAGAACTCAATCTGTACGAGTGCCCACACAGATGATTGCTTTATATTGTTAAAGAACGTTGCGATTAAAGCGTTAAACTTTATCTCGCTAGGGCTGCGCATATTACGCTTCCCTATTTTTTTGTCAACACTTAATTTTGTTAAACTTGAAAGTTTTCAAAACTAAGTTTTACTCGACTCACTGAGTAGCTCGTGCCTCGCTATGCGTTGGCGTTCCCCGTCTCAGTGGGGTCGCATTATAGGGCGATCCGAAAACACATCAACCCTTTATTTAGATCT
>NZ_PNDJ01000111.1:0-569 GCF_005887255.1 Pseudoalteromonas sp. S1609
GCATCATGATAGCGACACACAAAGCCTTATCGAGTTTGTAAAACGCCAAAGTTATTGTTCAGGAAACGTGGGAGCTATGGGTGTATGTATTGGTGGGCATTTAGCTTACAGAGCCGCTTTAAACCCACTTATAAAAGCCGCGTTTTGTTTATACGCCACCGATATACACAGTAATACACTGCCCGCACAACCCGGTAATAACTCATTTGAACGCATGGCCGACATACTCGGTGAAATTCATTTTATTTGGGGTAAACAAGACCCTCATGTACCACAAGATGGCCGAGACAAAATATACCAGCAAGCTGTTCGTACTGGTATAAATTACCAATGGCAAGAAGTTAACGCGCAACATGCCTTTATGCGTGATGAAGGCGAGCGATACGATGCAGCTCTCGCCATAGCTATGTATCAACAGGCTGTTGCCTTATTTAACCGAGCGCTAGCCCTTACGCATACCTAATGCAGTATGCTGTTTTACAAAGTACGCTTTTAAATAATCAATAAACAAGCGTAACTTTTTAGATCCCGTCGCCCCCGGCGGGAAAACTCCATACAACTCAATGTCA
>NZ_PNDJ01000112.1:0-459 GCF_005887255.1 Pseudoalteromonas sp. S1609
CGCTCAACACGAACTATGGCGCTTACTGAAGCCGGTATGGCTTACTATGAGCGTTGCCGAGTTATTACCGAGCAGGCTAATGCTGCCAATCAACAAATAGAAAATATAAAAAGTGAGCCCCAAGGATTATTAAAAATTAGTTGCCCGGTTAATGCGGGGATGCAATTAATAGTGCCTGCAATTAATACCTTTAAGCGCCAATACCCCAAAATTGATATAGATTTACAGCTAACTGATGATGTGGTGGATATTATTAAACACGGATTTGATTTTGCAATTAGAGGAGTTGCGCTGCGCGATTCAAACCTACAGGCAACGAAGTTAACCACAATGAGTACCTGTATTTGTGGCGCGCCTGATTATTTTTCGCATTATGGCAAGCCTACTACGCCCGATGAATTAGCACAGCACCAGTGGGTGGTTTATCAGCTAGGGAGCAAAACCTTGACCTTGCAAAAA
>NZ_PNDJ01000113.1:0-233 GCF_005887255.1 Pseudoalteromonas sp. S1609
TGGCACGGGTTTTAGTGATAAAGAGCGAAAGTATCCGCCAGCTATAGGCTCAACAATTACTTATCGGTACCACGGGTACACTAAAAATGGCTTGCCGCGTTTTGTCAGCTTCTTACGGGAAAGACCCGAAAAATAAAGAGTGTAGGCCAATTCAGTATATATTTTTTAGCAATTATGCTAAATTGCGCGGCCTTTTTAGTGATGTTTGGTGATCTATGTTTGTTGGTTTTGAT
>NZ_PNDJ01000114.1:0-2415 GCF_005887255.1 Pseudoalteromonas sp. S1609
ACCCTTCCCACTTCATTCTTCACTCTTCACTCTTAACCCCTAAACGCTCTCGCTGATAGTTACCACTTTGTACATTTTCACACCATGCTTGATTATCTAGGTACCACTGAACGGTTTTACGAAGCCCAGTTTCAAAGGTTTCAATGGGATTCCAGTTGAGCTCTTTACTCATTTTCGATGCATCGATAGCATAGCGCCTATCGTGTCCAGGACGATCAGCTACATACGTAATAAGAGAAGAGTAAGTTGTTAGGGGCGCTCCATCTTTACACTTCACACCTCTCGCTTCACTCGGTACTAACTCATCGAGTATTTCACAAATAGTGGTAACCACTTCAAGGTTAGTTTTCTCATTATGACCACCAATATTATACGTTTGCCCAACTTCCCCTTGGGTTGCAACATTAAATAAAGCACGGGCGTGATCTTCAACATATAACCAGTCTCGAATTTGAGAACCATCACCATAAATAGGTAATGACTTACCCTCTAACGCGTTTAAAATAACGAGTGGTATTAGCTTTTCAGGAAAATGGAATGGGCCATAATTATTAGAACAGTTAGTAATAACAACGGGTAAACCATAAGTACGCTGCCATGCCCTTACCAAATGATCAGAGCCCGCTTTACTGGCAGAATATGGGCTACTTGGTGCATAGGCTGTTTGCTCAGTAAATAAAGGTAAATTATGTGAAGTGCTAGGTGTTAAGTGTGAGGTGTCTTCACTCTTCACGCTTTCCGCTTCACTCTTCACTCTTAAGTGTGAGGTGTTTTCACTCTTCACACTTTCCGCTTCACTCTTTTCATCCTTCACATCATCAGGATGGGGTAAATCACCATACACCTCATCAGTAGAGATGTGATGAAACCTAAACGACTGCTTTTGCGTTTCTGGTAATGTATTCCAGTAGTCTTTTGCTGCCTCTAGAAGCGTATATGTACCAACAATATTAGTTTTAATAAACTCACCAGGGCCATCAATCGAGCGGTCAACATGAGACTCAGCGGCAAGGTGCATTATAATATCTGGCTTATGGGTATTCAGTATTGTGTCAACATGTGCGCGTTCGCAAATATCGGCTTGAACAAAAGTGTAACGCTCAGAGCTGTCAATACTTTTTAAAGACTGAAGGTTACCAGCATAAGTGAGTTTATCTAAGTTAATAACTTTATGAGGCGTCTCATTTATTAAAAAACGGACAACAGCACTGCCAATAAATCCAGCGCCACCGGTAACAAGTATCTTCATTTTTAACCTTTATACTATTATAAATACCCAATGCACTACTTAAAAAGCGCATTATTTAAATCATATACCACTCGCTTAAATTAAACTTTATGCGTGCTTCTTAAAAAGTTTCGAGTGAGTACAACAACAACGCCGAACATTACGCCAAGTAATAATCCTAACACCGCTATTAATGCACGTTTAGGCTTATACTTTTCTTCTGAGGCAATAGCAGGGTCAATCGTTTTAAATACATATTCTGTTCGAACGTTAGCAAACATAATGGTTTTTGCTTGTTCTTCTACTAGCCCATAAAGTACTGCTCTGATATCGGCTATTTTGGTTTGCTCTATTTGTTCTGATAAATATTTAATACTTTTATCTGCCTCAAGCACATCCCGCTCTTTCATTGTTTGGTTAATATCCGCAATTAACCAATCAACCCACTGTTTAGCAACGTGTGGCGATAAGTGCTCAACAGAAAGCGTTACCATACCGGTATCTTTATCTGATGTTGTCGCCACTATTTCTTTGAATTTTTTATATGCTTCTTGCATTGAGGGCTCAGGTTTAAATGGAGGCTCTACTTCACGCACCCATTTTTTTTCGCTTGGTAGGTATATTTCTTCATCATAGGTAAGGGTATTTGTTTCTCTTTCCCACGTTTTGGCAGCCATTAACTCGGGTAATACTCGATGCTGCTGAATAAAGTAACTTATAAATTTACGTGAATTAAGCACCTCAAGCGCGAGTTGTGTTTTATCAATTTCGCCCCCAGCACCTAAATTAACCCCAGCTAAACTCGCTAAACCACCAAATTGACCCGACAGTGCCCCTAACCCACCTGACTGACCTTGCTCTGCGGGTGCTAATAATGCCTGAGACTGATATATGTTAGGCTGATAAAGTGCATAAGCCACCCCCGCTACCGTAAAACACGCGGTAATAACCATAATAAGAACTTTACTTTTCCATAAAATCAAAAAAAACGCATACAAGTCAATTTCGTCATCCGTTAAATCTTGCGTTGCAATACGCTGATTAGCTTGCGGTGCCTTTTTTAAATTATTATCCATATAATGAAATCTCACAAAACAAAACAGTGGCGCAGTGTAGCAAACAACGCAGAGGTTGTGAATTTTCAATTGTAGAGGTAACTGTAAATTTAGAATGGTGAATGGTGAATG
>NZ_PNDJ01000115.1:0-328 GCF_005887255.1 Pseudoalteromonas sp. S1609
GCAATAGGTGCCGTTTGCTGGAAAATTTCAGAATAAAAAATAATGGCAGGGTATTGCCCCGATGTTTGTGGGCGGTAAATAGTGGTTCGCATTAACCCTGTAGGCGTTGGTAAGTCAGCGTTATGGTGTTGAATGATCATAAAAGCGCTCAGTAAAATAAATATAATAGCTGAGCGCGGTCAAATAAACACGCCCTAAAGTTTAAATACTTGCAGGCATTTTATTGCAACTGGCGTAATAGCTAACCGTAGCTGGCCAATCAGAAAATATACCGATTACACCAACCTCTTTTGCAAGTACATCAACCACGGCCATCATGTCACCATCG
>NZ_PNDJ01000116.1:0-1241 GCF_005887255.1 Pseudoalteromonas sp. S1609
GTGCAGTGTCCGCTTTCTTTCTGCCGTGAAAGGGCGGTGTCCTAGGCCTCTAGACGATGGGGACACTAAAAAGTGTCACTAGGACAATTGATTAGTTAAACTCACATCCTGAGCTTTTAAGGTAATGGCGTAATAGTACAAATAAAGACTCGAGCTTTATGTGTTACGCTATTTTCTCGGTAAAACCGCCTTTAACTAAAAAGTTAAGTGGCGTCCCCAAGGGGATTCGAACCCCTGTTACCGCCGTGAAAGGGCGGTGTCCTAGGCCTCTAGACGATGGGGACACAGAAAACTGCTACCCTAGGACAAACACTAAAAATTGGTGGAGCTATGCGGGATCGAACCGCAGACCTCTTCGCTGCCAGCGAAGCGCTCTCCCAGCTGAGCTATAGCCCCAACTTATTCAATACGCTCGGTGATAACCACGTCGTGTATCGCTTAGTGCGGGGCGCATTCTATGCACCCCCCAAAATAAAGTCAACAGTTTTTTGTGCGACATTATTTAAATGGTTTAATTTTCAACAAACTGGCTATCATACATGCTAAAAAGTAGATTTTCATAGTATTTAGTAACCATGAGTTACGTTAAGTGTGCCACATTTGCGTTTGAGTTGAGAATAACGACTTTATAATACTAAAAGTACCTATTCACATCGGACTCAAAAGGTATACATTTATATGCAAATTGAGTTACCACCGCTTTTTGCCTAAAACGGGCCTACTTCCATCATAACCTAGCTGGATTTTATTAAATGCTAATTGTAAAGCTTAACTATGCTAAGCGATAAACAACTTGCTAATTTGAGTGGTTTAAACAATTGAATAATATAGGCAGGATGATCTGAACTAGAAAGTTTAACTTTGATTTCTTGGTTGCAACCCTGGCTCGGTAAATCAATTACCACTAAATTGAATTAATTTTCATCCTTAAAAAGCAACAGAGCCCTATTAAGTGAATATGAATGTAGCTACATTAGCGCCCAGCCATGCATGCTTATTGTTCGTTTTATGTTACCTTGTTGATAAAGTGAACACTATTTGCATTGCATTGATTATAAAAGCTTCATTCAGCACATTTTTATCATTCAAGTGTTGACACATTTACAAGTCTATCTATAATAGCGCCCCACAACAACGCAGCAATGTGGTGTTGTTTAGATGCGGGTGATTAGCTCAGTTGGGAGAGCATCGCCCTTACAAGGCGAGGGTCACTGGTTCAAGTCCAGTATCACCCACCACAT
>NZ_PNDJ01000117.1:0-569 GCF_005887255.1 Pseudoalteromonas sp. S1609
GAGTCATGACTGGGGTGAAGTCGTAACAAGGTAGCCCTAGGGGAACCTGGGGCTGGATCACCTCCTTATACGATTTAGAACTTATTTGTTCGTAGTGTCCACACAGATGATTGTTAATTGTAAAGAGAACAACACTTATTGTTTGGGTCTGTAGCTCAGCTGGTTAGAGCGCACCCCTGATAAGGGTGAGGTCGGTAGTTCAAATCTACTCAGACCCACCACTTCTTCTTAATACTTCGTTGTAAGCTTCGTTGTTTAGTGAACTAAACGGCCTCAACTTACGCCTTGTCTTAAAAAGAAGTCGGTATACAAACAGTAAGACCAGCATATGTGGGGCTATAGCTCAGCTGGGAGAGCGCCTGCCTTGCACGCAGGAGGTCAGCAGTTCGATCCTGCTTAGCTCCACCACTTTACTTCTTAAAAATAAATATTCTTTTATCGGGTAGCACAATCGCCTGAGAATAGAGTGTGTTTAATTTTGAGAAGTTTTTGATTCTCTGCTCTTTAAAAATTTGGAAAAGCTGATAATAAAATTCGTATGAATAACATTGTTATTTGTACAGAGTTTT
>NZ_PNDJ01000118.1:0-4286 GCF_005887255.1 Pseudoalteromonas sp. S1609
GTGGGGCGAGTTGCAGGGAGCCACCGCGTTTTAATTGTTCTGTAGGCGGGGCTTTATGCCGCGCAAGGTTATTATTCAAAAAGAGGTTAGGAGGCACTTAGCTTATAGAGGTAGTTAAGGTTACAGGTAACGAGCAGCGAGCTTTGACCCTCGCACCTCGACCCTAAAATCTCTCTAAATAACCGAACCTAGTTGGAATATAGGTAAGTACATGGCCACAATTAAGCCGCCAACTAATACGCCTAACACCGCCATGATTAATGGTTCAAGTAAGCTAGATAGGCCATCTACTGCATCATCTACTTCTTGCTCGTAAATAGTGGCGACTTTAGCCAGCATGCCATCAAGCGATCCTGACTCTTCACCAATGGCAACCATTTGTATTACCATATCGGGGAATATTTTAGAGTTACGCATCGCCCAGTTCATTTGATTACCTGAGCTTACCTCAGCTTTTATTTCTAAAATAGCATAACGGTAAACCGCGTTTCCTGATGCACCTGCTGCAGAATCCAAAGCATCTACCAATGGTACACCCGCAGCAAAGGTAGTGGATAAAGTACGGGCATAACGTGCCACGGCGGCTTTATTTAAAATCATGCCGACAACAGGGAGTTTAAGTATGGCGCGGTCGGTGGCATCACGCAGCTTTAAGCTTCTTAAGTGTGCTTCTTTAAATATATAACCGAATGCCACAACGCCAATAAGGGCTATCCACCAATTTGCTTGCATAAACTCAGAAATAGCTATAACGAATAAGGTAAAAGCGGGGAGCTCGGCGCCAAAGCCAGCAAAAATATCTTGAAATTGCGGTACTACAAAAATTAACAAAATAGAGGTAACAATGAATGCCACAACTAAAACTGATGCTGGATAAAACATGGCTTTTTTAATTTTTGATTTTAGCGCTTCTGATTTTTCTTTATAAAGGGCAACGCGGTCAAATATTTTATCAAGCGAGCCCGACTGTTCGCCGGAGGCCACTAAGTCGCAATATAAATCATCAAAATAACGAGGGTATTTCCTAAGTGCGTTAGAAAGCGGTAACCCCGCTTTTACTTCATCGCCAATAGCACTCATGAGCTTACTCACGCTTTTATTGGTGGAGCCTGACGCTATCATTTCAATGGATTGAATTAGCGGCACACCCGCCATAAGCATAGTGGCTATTTGCCTAGTTACTAAGGCAATATCTTTTGGAGTGATTTTTTGTACACTTTGTATGCCAAATAGTGGCTTAGCTTTTCGCTTTACTTTTGAAGGGGTAATGCCCTGTTTGCGTAACTGTGCCTTAACTAAAGCTATGCTTGAGCCGGATAGTTCACCTTCAAGCTTTTTCCCTCGAGCACTAACACCCACCCATTGGAAGGTATCTAAGCCTCTATCTTCTTGCTTTTTTGCCACAAATATTACTTCCGACTGTTTATTAAAGCATAACTTACTGTGAAGAAAAAAGCGCTCAAAAGAGCGCTTAATTTTTTCTTCTGTGTTCTGCTGTTATCCACCAGTACCAGTACCAGTACCAGTACCAGTACCAGTACCAGTACCAGTACTAGCAGTACCATCACAACCTGTTGGTTTGTGCTCTGCATCCGCATCTGTTGAACAAGTCCAAGCTCCTTCTGTTGAACGAGATAGTGTTACCTTTTTGCCATTTACAGCAGGTCCACCATCAACAGTTCCAACGATTGAACCAGAACCATCGGCTGGTGTAGATGTGATTACTGTTCCAGAGCAAGCTTTGTTATTTATACCCATTTCTGCAGTTGTCATACTTGCAGACGCCGTACCTTCATTCATTTTAATTTCGAATGCAGTTTTACCCGGTGAAATTTCCGCTAAACATGCTGTAACCTGAGACTTAGCTGTATAATTTTGATAAGCAGGCAATGCAACTGCTGCTAAAATACCGATGATTGCTACTACAATCATTAATTCAATTAGGGTGAAACCCTTTTGGTTTTGTTGTGTCATTGTTTGCATGTTTCCTCTCCTAAAGGATAATGTTGTGGTAAGCCAAACGGGTATAAGTTTTTAAAATGTAACTTATGTTGTTCACTTAACCTGTTACTACAAAAATAAAATCATTTTGCCAAATTTAGTGCTGTGTTTAAGCGGTAAAAATTTTTCCGCGAAGACACGCACTTTATGGCGGTTATTCGTTACTCGTCCCTTATTTGAGTATAAACCTAACCATTAAAAGTTAGTTATAACCCGCTTAAGTTACAAGTTAATTATAAAAATAAACCTTGTCGTTTATTTTTATTCTGTCCCTTACAAATGCTTCTCCATTCTTTTTAACTAATTAAGTATTTAAAACTAGTCAATATGAATGAGTCTAACACTGTTTATTGCGCTTTTGTATTTAAAAACTTTATAAAAAACGCCTTTATTTAATAACTTGTTACAAATAGTCCTTTAGGATTATTTAATGCTCTTTTTTAAAAGCTGTCAATTAATTAGCGCAAGAAACTATAAATAGTTTTTACATTATTTATTCAAATCGCATCGATAAATCGATTGATTGTAAATTTTTTGTAAGCGCTCCACTTGAGATAAAGTCGACCCCAGCTTGTGAGTAGGCTTTGAGCGTTTCTAGGGTCATATTGCCTGATACTTCTAACTTAGCGCGCTTATTTGTAATGGTAACCGCTTGGCGTATTTGCTCTGGGTTAAAATTATCTAACATTATTATGTCGGCGCCAGCGTTAATGGCTTGCTCTAGCTCATCAAACGATTCAACCTCAACCTCTATAGGTTTATCGGCATGATTTAGCTTAGCTTGAGCTACTGCGTTATTAATTCCTCCACAAGCAGCTATGTGGTTTTCTTTAATTAAAAACGCATCAAACAATCCAATTCGGTGGTTTGCACCGCCACCACACTTAACTGCGTATTTTTGCAATGCTCTTAACCCCGGAATGGTTTTACGGGTATCGAGTAGTTGCGTGCTAGTGCCACTGAGCTCTTTTACATAATGTGCTGTGGTGGTGGCTGTGCCTGAAAGCGTTTGTACAAAATTAAGTGCAGTTCGCTCAGCCGTTAAAATAGCGCGTGCAGAGCCTGATGCAGTAAAGAGGGTGCTATTGGCACTAACTAAGTCGCCGTCGTTCACGCATATATTTACAACTACACTTGGGTCGACTTGTTTAAATACTTCAATAATAAGGTCTTTACCACAAAAAACACAGTCTTCACGGGTGATCACTTTCGCATTGGCTTGCTCTGCTTGAGGAATAAGCTGTGCGGTAATGTCGCCTTGTTCTGCGCTTTGGTTATTTAGGTCTTCATCCAGGGCTAAGGTAACAAGTTGGCTAATTAGGGTATGCGAAATAGACATGAAAAAGCTCATAGTAGATAATTAATTAACTAAATTTTACTCTGTTTAATTACTAAATAGAAGCCGCTAACAACTAAACTAAAAATTAACGCGCTAATCATATTTTATCGTTTGGTATTACGCTATCTTTATGTGGTTAAATCTATTAGCATCTTGATATACATCAATTTTGGTTGATTAACCTGAGCTCTAGATAATAAATCTATCTCAAGCTGCTATTTTGAGCAAACACTGTGTTGAATATATTTACAATAGTGTTTTAAATTTTTCGGCAACGGGCAACGGGCAACGGGCAACGGGCAACGGGCAACGGACTTGACACCAATCCCTACCATTTTACTCAAAGAGCATTTGACATCGGGCATATAAGTTTAAATTAAATGGTATGAAAATAGATTCTTTAGGCGTTATAAATAATGTTACCCAGCGTGCGTGTAGCCACTTTGACGAGCGACCTGCTCACAGCGATATTTCGCTGCTGGTTATTCATAATATTTCATTACCAGCAGGGGAGTTTAACACCCCCTACGTTGATGATTTATTTATGGGGAATATTGATTGCAATGCACATTCTAGCTTCAGTGATTTAGCAGGACTTAGGGTATCAGCGCATTGTTTTATTAAGCGCTGTGGCGAAGTTATACAATATGTGCCTTTTGAAAAACGTGCATGGCACGCGGGGCGTTCCTGCTTTGCTGGGCAACAAAATTGTAATGATTTTAGTATAGGTATAGAGCTTGAGGGCACAGATACAACTAATTATACCGATGGTCAATATCAAAGTTTAGCTGCATTGGCGCAGGCTATTATGCAGCGCTACCCAAAAATAACAGCCAGTAATATAGTGGGGCATTGCGATATTGCCCCTGGGCGAAAAACTGACCCCGGAGCGAGTTTTAACTGGCGTAAGTTTTTTAACCTAATTAAATAACTAGGGTCTGTTGAC
>NZ_PNDJ01000119.1:0-291 GCF_005887255.1 Pseudoalteromonas sp. S1609
GTAACCGTAAATAATAGTACTGGTATAGTTCAACTCAATAGTAAGTAAACGGTTTTAAAAAGTCACACAACTGACCGCGTATTGTCATATCTGCACTCTAAGCTAAACATATTGGCCTTAGCCTAGTATAAAAAAAGAGGTGCGTATGATCAGTGTAGATAAAGTAATAGCAACCAATTTACCACAGTTAACTAACTCATTTAAAATAAAAAAAATGGTAAAGAAAAGTCTTAGCTACTTATTACATGAACAAGAATTTACAAACTTTGCAACTGCCTATCCCCACCTTCA
>NZ_PNDJ01000012.1:0-104765 GCF_005887255.1 Pseudoalteromonas sp. S1609
ATGATTGAATTGATAAAGCCATGCTTAATTTCCTTTATGTTTTAAACCTATTTACACACAAAGTATAAATAGAAGTGACTAATCATTAAGAGCGACCACATTAAGAAAAAACTAAACTTTATTTTGATTTTATTTATTAATACAGCCGAAATAATTACATAGCTACCAAACTAGATGCAGCTTTTAAAAAGGCTGAGTAACCTTTTTTATTTTTATCCGAGCTCTGTCTAAACAAAAACAGCCGCATAAAAGATGCAGCTGTTTTGGTATTTTTTAATCGATTACTCGGTTTATGTAACCTATCGTTAAGCTATTAACGAAGAAGTGAACCAATCATTTGTGTTGTGCTGTTAGCAGTACTAAGTACAGAAATACCTGAGTTCATAAGCAACTGTTGCTTAGTCATATTAGATGTTTCAGCAGCAAAATCAGCATCCATCAGTGTAGACGCTGCCGCTTGAGTATTTTCTTTCATGTTCGTTACGTTATTCATGGTATGGTCAAGACGATTCATTGATGCACCTAGGGCTGAGCGGGCCGTGCCAATTGAATCAACTAACGTATCAACAAAATCAAGCTGAGCCTTTGCATCTGCTTGGTTATCAATACGACCATTACCTGATGGCGTAGCTCCTGTTGAGGCCCTAGCCGCCAACTGATTAATAGTTCCTTGAACTGATTTATCTGTAGCCGTACCATCAACATACAAAGTAGCACCGATATCAACTGACAATGTTTCTGCTGTACTTGAACCTACTTGAAACGTAACTGCTGTAGCAAATTTACCTTTATCTGCTGCCAATGCTGCGTCTGCATTAAATAATGCTGTTCCACCAAATGACGTATTATCCATAATACTATTTAATTCAGCAGTCAAAGCAACATACTCAGAACTTATCGCTGTATATTCATCATCACCATTTGTACCATTGGCAGCCTGTGTTGCTAGCTCTTTCATGCGGTAAGCAATGTTAGTCATTTCATCAAACGCGCCTTCCGCTGTTTGCATCATCGACATGGCATTGTTTGAATTATAAAGTGCTGCTTCTTGGCCGCGTACTTGTGCGTTTAAGCGTGATGCGATTTGCAGACCCGCTGCGTCATCTTTTGCAGAGTTAATTTTAAAACCAGAACCTAAACGCTCAAGCGCTGTTGATAAATCGTTGTTGCTGCGACCAAGCTGGTTTTGAATTGACATTGAAGCCATATTCGATTGAATTGATAGAGCCATGTTTAGTTTCCTCTTTGAAGTTGTAGTTAAAGTAATTAGTGGAGCTAAATCACTTTCTAATAACTAAGAGCGACCAATTATGAGAAAAGATAAACATTTTTCTAATTATTAAAGTTAGCCCTTAAATTACAGGCGATAATGAAAAAGATGACGTTAAATTTAAATTAACTGACCGTTAATTTAGTGAGTATTGCACCATGTTACGAGTTATGTTTGCTTGTGACATAATTGCAGCCACACTATTTACCCCTGGGCTTTGCATGTGCTGTTTAACCCCTAAACTTACAGCAAGCAATTCATCTGTATTGGCTAAGGTACGAGCAGCATCGAGTTGATCTAGCTGGCTTTGCAACTGTTGCTTTTGTGCCTGAATTTTTATTAAGTTGGCCTTTAAATGGCGCTGTGCACTTTGAATTTGTTCGCGGTGCTGTGCAATACTGGCATTTTTGTCTGCTACTTTAGCAAGTTCATTCAGTGGATTATCTAAATCATTAAGCTGCAACGAAATCGGGTTACCCGCCGCAACACGTACACCTTGACCACTCATCACCCAAGGTTCTAAAAGTGGAGCCGCATTATCTTTTTGCGCACTAAAAAGCAGGCGGTTTTCACGGTTGAGCTCAACGTTTATATGATGTGGTGCAAACGCATTTTGAATAGCAGTTAAATTGGTTTTTTCGTCTTGATAGGCAGGTAGTTTTAAACTTAATGATTTACCCGAACGCCCCATTACTAACTGGATATTTTCTTCATGTGGACGCGCGCTAAGCAGGTCTATATTGGCATTAAGCTGTTTGCTAATAGCACGATTTGGGTCGGTTATTTTTAGTTGAGAATCAAGCCCTGAGCCTTTTTTACTTGCGACATTTTGTAATGACGCTATTTGAACTTTAATCTTTTGTTGTTGCATAGGTTGTGGCTGAGAGTTAGCTGCCTGAGTGTTTAATTGTTGTGCTAACTTTTCAAGTCCCATATACAAATTTCGTATTGTGCTTTCACTTTGCTCGGCTCTAGCCAAGGCTTGACTAAGCGCCCCACGCTGTGCCCAATCAGTCAGTACTTTAACTTGCTCCTCTCTGGCAACAATTTTGTTTTTCCACAAATTGTTAGCAGAATCTTTTGTTGATGTAACGAGTGCATCCGATTTATTGGTATTAACCAAGTCAATTGCTTGTGCCTTTTCGCTACTTTTAACCAGCATAGTTAGTTCCTGAAAATATTATAATTTTTAAATGTATGAAAACAATGAAAGTTTGCTTACTGTTGAGTAAACCTGCATCGATGACTCATACGCCGCCATTGACTCTTTCATCGAGATAAACGCTTCAGGGTAATCTACAGCACTTAAATCATCCTGTAAATTCACCGTAAACGTAGTGATATCTTGATTACTGGTAGTAATAGAATCAAGCGACGCCATAGTAGAACCAATTGTAGTCACTTGGCTACTAATAGTACCTAAAAAGTCTGCTAATTTATCTATCATCACCCGTGATTGATTGCCAACGCCACCTGCCGGTGGATTATTTACATCAACAAGATAGTCTTGCATGGCATTTAAAAAGCCGGCACCTGGGTCTAAATCATCACCCACAATATTATTTTTTACACTTGAGTCATCAGATACAGCAACTTCTCTGACAATATCGTCACCGGTATAAACGTAATTACCCGTGGCATCGATTTGAAATGGTTGTTCATCGGTTTTACTGCCTGAAAAATAATACTTTCCGTCGCTATCTGTTGCATTAAGTAAATCAACAATCGCTGGAAAAGCCACACTCATTTCTTGGCCAAGCGCTTTAATTTCTGCCTCACCCATCGAATCATCAGCTGCGGTAGTAAGTAAACTCTGTAAGGAATATATTTGGTTAACAATACCAGTCAATTGTACTTCTTGTTGACCTAGTGAAAAGTTAACTGCGTCCATATTGGTTTTGTATTGCTCTAGCGATTTAATTTCTGAACCTAAATTCATAATCATCACAGTGCCAAGTGGATCGTCAGACGGCTTAAGAATACGCTTATTGGTTGCTAATTGAGTCGACTTTTCGTTAAAATTTTCAGTATTAATTTGGATGTTTTTTATTGAATTTAAATGAAGCTGATGACTACTTACTCGCATAACATTGCCCCCTAAAACATTTGCAGTAAAGATTTAAACATTTGATCGGCGGTGCTGATCACTTTGGCATTGGCACTATACATTTGCTGAAAATGCATTAAGCTTGCCGCCTCTTCATCAAGGTTTACACCACTAAAGCTATCACGCGCTGCGATGGCATTTTCACTTAAACTCGTAGCGGTAGAGATACTACTTAAATTTTGCTTACTAGTAATTGCCAGTTCACCCACTAATAACGTAAATTTATCGCCTTTTCCTGCCATTGAGGTAACGATATTAGCAATGTTTGAATTATCACCAGGCCCGGAAGTACTACTGTCTTTAAAACCAAGCTTATCGGAAGTGATAACAGGGTTTATCTCGATCGTCCCTAATGGGTTTAGTGGGTTGTAAGTAAACAATGCTTCACCAGGGTCGTTATTTAAATCAAAACCACTTTGTAATGCACCGTTCATATCATCAGCAAGGTCGGAAACTAAGCTGTTTAAGGTTGCAAGAGTTGGTTTTATTACATCATTATCAACGCTTATTAAGCCACCAAATTGACCACCAACGTTTTTATCAAGAGTAAATTTCTGGCCAATAAATTCACTTGTAACTGTTGTGCCACTGACCGAGATTGATGCAGCTTTACTGCCTACTACTAACGGGGCACCACTTGAGGTACTAATATCAATAAAGCCATTATCTCGTTCAACAATAGATACACCAATATGCCCTGATAACTGGTTTACTAAGCGCTCGCGATTGTCTTTTTGCTCTGCGGTTGATTGATTATTCGCTGTTGCTACCCCAATACTGCTGTTGATTTCGGCTATCTGTTTCGTAATCGATGACACACTTAGTGCCACATTGCTCATTTGCGCATTGAGTTTAGTTTCTTGGCCAGCCAGTGCGCCATTAATCTGCGCAAAATCTTGCATAAGCCCTTCAACTGAGGACAAAAACTGCTGTCTAAAAGCCTGTGAGTCTGGCTTGGTCGTCGCTGCATTCAATGCATTGGTTAGGCTTGCAAGGGAGTTATTTAAGTTTAACGAGTCGGTACCAATTATTTGCTCAATAAAGCCTAGGTATGACTGTTTGTTTTCATAAAAATTGGTATCGGAATTAGTACGCCAAATATCGTCATTTAAAAAGGCGTCAACAACCCGATCAACCGATGCCACCTCAACCCCACCTAAATATACATTAGAGGTTTTAAATTGAGCTTGCTGACGCGAGTAACCTTCAACGGCTGCATTCGCCACATTTTGCCCTGACACAGTCAGCGCAATATTAGCCGCATTGAGGCCGCTTAACGCGTTATTTAACATAGACATAATTAACTACCTAATCGTATTAGCATTCAATGGCTGAACAAATGCCGACCCCGCATAAATATCATAGCTTTGGGTTGGCTCAACGCTTTCAGCACCTTTATGTTGATCATTAGCGACCAAGCTTTGGCTATTCTTAAATGTATTTTCTATGGGAGCAATTTTCTCATCAAACTGCTTAATAATCGCTTCGGCTAAACCCAGTTGATGAGTTGACGCTAAATGCTGCGCTGTTTGAGCATTATGCATATCTCTAAATTGCGCTTGCTCGTTACTATTAAAAAAACCATTGTCACCGGCCATAGTTTTGGTGGTGCTATCCATACTTTTTAATACCAGCTGTAAAAAAATAGCTTCAAACTGCTCTGCTGCCTGTTTAACGCCTGCCTCACTGTTGCCAGTAATGTTTTCAAGATGGGTCGGGTCAATCGCTAATGACTGAGATAATTGGGTTGATGACTCTATTTTCATGGCTATTTCCTTTAAATAACTAATAGCTCGGCTTCTAGAGCCCCAGCATTATCAAGTGCAATTAATATCGACATAAGCTCGGCTGGCGTTGCGCCAAGTGCATTTACCGCTTTTACAATTTCATCTAATGAGGTGCCTTCAGGCCACAACAGCATATTTTTTTGTTGTTGATCTACTGTGATATCACTTGATTGCGTGGTCGTAGTTTGACCATTTGAAAACGGCCCAGGTTGCGACACTTGCTCTTGCTCACTGATGGTAATGGTTAAATTACCATGGTTAACCGCCGCTTGATTAACTCGCACTGTATTGTTCATTACGACAGTACCGGTGCGACTATTAAATACAATTTTAGGACGCTCAGAGCCTTGCTCTACCGTAATATCTTGTAGCATCGACATAAACGTGTTGCGACTATTGGCATCAATTGGCGCACTAACCACTAAACGTGCCCAGTTTTCAGCAATAGCGACATCAGGCCCAAATACTTTATTAATAGCACGCACAACATTGCGGGCAGTTTGATAATTTGGATCTTTTAAATTAAGAATCACATCGCTTTGACTTTCATATATAGCCGTAACACTGCGTTCAATAATAGCGCCATTAGGAATAAGCCCCGAAGTAGGCACATTAACAGTCACCGAGGAGCCACTTTTACCGCTAGCATTAATGCCGCCCACCACTAAATTACCTTGTGCTAGCGCATACACTTTGCCATCAACCCCTTTTAAAGGGGTCAACATTAAGCTGCCACCATGTAAGCTTTTTGCATCGCCTAATGAGTTCACAGTTACATCAATGGCTTGACCTGGGCTTCCCATGGGCGGCAACGTAGCATGGACAGCAACAGCCGCTATATTTTTTGATTTTGGTAATCGCTCTTCATCTACAGAGACACCAAATTGCTTTAGCATATTACTTAGCGATTGGCCGGCAAATTTCACTTGGGCTTTATCACCCGACCCCGGCAAACCCACTACTAAACCGTAACCCACCAGTTGGTTTTCTCGCACACCTAGCACATCAACAATATCTAATAATGGACGTGCTTTGGCGGTCACAGTTGCAGGCGCTAACAGGCTAAAAAAGCACACTAGCATTAATAGTAAATATTTCATTAAAACCTCAGTAATCCCTTAGAACGGGTTTAAGAATCGGGTAAATAAAGTGGTAAACCAACCTGGACGATTCGCATCAGCCAATGTGCCTTTGCCGGTATAGCTTATTTGCGCTTCAGCAATACGAAGCGACGAAACACGGTTACTTACATCAATATCGCCAGGGCGAACTAGCCCTTCAATTTCAATGTATTCGTCACCTTGGTTGAGCTTAATTTGCTTACGCCCTTTTATAACCAGCGATCCATTAGATAAAACATGATTAACCCGCACAGTAATAGCGCCACTCAGGAAGTTTTGTTGGCTGGCGCTGCTTTCCCCGTCAAACTTGGCACTCGAGCCTATACCCAAATTAAAATCAGCTACGTTGAGTGCACCAGCAACCGGCACAGCAACATCAAAGTCGGTGCTTTTATCTAAACTCGAATCGGCGCTTTTACTTGATTGCATGCGCTCGTTAAGCACCACAGTTAAAATATCGCCAACTCGGTAAGCACGTTTATCTGCATACAAAGAAAACATATAGTTATCTTGAAATAAGCTACCATCTTGCTGATTCAAACCCTGTGCATAGGCATCTTGGCTTATTTCATAGTCTTGAACTGATTTTTGAGTGGTGTTTTGTGGACATTTAACTTCCCCATACACCACTTCGCATTCCACCATTTGGGTTTTTGACGGGGTATTGCTACAACCAGCAACACCCAAAAGCAGCAAAAATAATGTTAACTTATTCATCATAATCATACGTTTTGGTTTATAAAGCGCAGCATTTCATCTGCCGCAGAGACCACTTTAGCGTTCATCTCGTAAGCGCGCTGTACGGCAATCATGCTTACCATTTCATCAACAACGCTCACGTTTGAGCCTTCAATAGTAAATTGTTGCAAGCCACCAAAAGCATCTTCACCGGGGATGCCTTCGACAGGTTCACCCGATGCCGCTGTTTCGCGGTACAAGTTACCACCTAAGCTTTGTAAGCCTGCAGGATTTGCAAAATTAACTGTTAACATTTGACCTAACTCAACCGCTTGCGCATCTTTACCCACTACCGCAGTAACGGTGCCGTCGGTGCCAATACTCACTTTAGTGGTGCCCTCTGGTAGCGCAATATTTTGTGCCAATGGTAAGCCGTTGCTGTTTACCAGTAATGACTCGGAGTTAAGCTGAAACTGACCGTTACGGGTAAATAATAACTCGCCGTCAGGGCTTTCAATTTGAAAAAAGCCTTGCCCTGCAATGGCCACATCTAACTGATTGCTGGTTGTTTCAAAGCTACCCTCGGTAAATTGCTTTTGCGTACCGTTAATACGAACACCAGTTCCGACCTGAATCCCAGATGGCAGCTGATTAAGCTCATCTACTTGCGCGCCAGGCTGTTTTTGTACTTGGTAAAATAAGTCTTCAAATACCGCTCTGTCTTTTTTAAAACCGGCAGTGCTTACGTTCGCTAGGTTATTCGATATTGTTGTCATTCTTAAATCTTGCGCTGCAAGACCGGTTTTACTCACCCATAATGCTGAATTCATGTTTGGCTTCCTATTTACCCACGTCCACTGATGAGCTTATTACCGCTGGTCGCTAATTCGTCAGCAGACTTCATCATTTTTACGTTCATTTCAAATTGGCGACTAATATTCATGGTTTTGATCATTTCAGCCACGGCATTCACATTAGAACCCTCTAAAGCACCCGTTCTTACTGTGATTGTTTCGTCGGCCTCAAGCGGCTGTAAATCGTTAGCTCTGAGTAAGCCATCAGCACCTTTAATTAAATTTGCATCGGTGCTGGCTAATTTAATTTGCGCATCTTCTGCAATTACACCGCCGCCAATGGGGGTTAGGTTGATCATGCCGTTTGAGCCAATTTCAATATCACCAAATTCAGGGAGTTGAATATCGCCACCGTCACCTTGCACGCGGCGACCATTAACAGTAACAAAGCCGTCGGCATCAACCACTAAATTACCCGCACGGGTATAAGCCGGTTCGCCATTGTCATCCATCACCTCTAAATAACCGCCATTGCTCAGTGCTAAATCAAGATTACGGCCAGTATCCATGATTGGCCCTGAAGATAAGTCAGTAGTTACTGGTGTTAGTTGCGCGTGGTAACGAGTACGAAAGCCCTCGCCTTGTACCATCATTGATTGCGCTTGCTCTAAGTCGGCCTTAAAGCCTACGGTGCTAACATTTGCTAAGTTATTTGCAGCAACGCGTAAGGCGGTATTATTAAGTTCAGCACCCGAAACGGCGGTATAAATTAACTTTTCCACGCTCAGCTTCCTTAGGTGTTACTAAATAAAATTTGCATCATTTCATCAGCACTGCTGATGGTTTTAGCATTTGCTTGGTAATTTTGTTGAAATGACATTAAGCCAACCAGCTGTTCACTAATATCAACATTTGAGCCCATAAATGAACCCGACAGTAATTTACCCAGTGAGCCACTTTCTGGCTCGCCATAAAGTGCAGAGCCTGACTCTTCAGTTTGATACCACACGGTATTACTGCCTTGCTCTAAACCATCAACATTCGCAAACGAGGCAAGTACAACCTGACCTTGTAATTTAGATTCACCGTTAGTAAATGTTGCAAATACACGGCCGTCGTCTTCAACTTTTACACCAGAAAACGCCCCTGAGGTATAGCCGTTGGCATCGTTTTCGTTAACACTGAAACTTGAACCAAACTGCGTTGTACCATCGAATTTAAGCGCGATATTTAATGCTGCTGCGCCACTGGTTATTTCTGCATTACCTGGCGTTGAAGTAATAGGCACCTCTAAATCAACCGCCGTTAAGTCGCCTGAAAACGGCACCATTTGGCCATCGGTATCAAAGTTAAGTGTAATGGTACCGGCGTTAATTGAACCACCCGCACCATCATCAATAGCTTGAGTACCTGTCGTCGAACCAAGCGCTGAAAGCTGAGCTTGAGTAAGGGGTTTACCATCTAAGAAAAACATCGCTTGCCATTCGTTGCTACCCGTATGGTTAAAATACTGGGTCATTACATGGCTGTTACCTAAGGAGTCGAATACTTCGGTAGATTGAGAAAAGTTATATTGACTACCATCTTTAGGATCAAATACCGCAGGAGCTGTTGGATAAGCAATCACGTCGCTAGAAGAACTTAAGTTACCGTTAAAATTAATGTTAGTACTAGCTTGCGCTTCTATGTTTGAGGCTTCAATTTTTAAATCGGTTAATACACCCGGTACAATTGTCGGGTCACCACCATCAACTTGAGACACGCCAAAACCTTGTAGTTTGCCGCCGTTGGCATTAACAATATTTAAGTCGTTATCTAACTGAAACTGGCCTGCTTGGGTGTAAGCCGTACGGCCGTTTTCTGATATGGCAAAAAAACCTTGGCCATCAATAGCAATATCCAGCGCATTACCGGTGCGCACAATTTCACCACCGGTGACAAAATCTTCTTTAACATTGGCAACTTTAACACCGCCGCGTTGACTGCCGTTATACACTGCAGCAAATTCTGCGGTGTTATTTTTATAACCAGCAGTACCTGAGTTAGCAATATTATTACTGGTTACTTCTAATCCTGTTTGGGTACTTTTAAGACCACTTAATCCTATATTGAACATAGACATATTATTTATTCCTCTTATTTATGCCACTTGATTAATTTCAGTGATACCAAAATTACCCAAACCATCGACTTGCAATAAAATATCTTCTAACGATTTACCTACAGAAACACGCTCAACCTCACCGCTTAGCCAAGTATCAAGCTGCTTTGGTACCTCTGCTGTAGTGGCATACGCTCTCACTGCATACGCACCGGCTTCTTGGTTTTCAAATTCAAAACGCAATGAACCGACTCCAGAATAAGGCAGTTGTTTTTCTTCAACTAATTCACCATCTTGGTTATAAAGTTGCACAGTGACAGAGTCTGCGGCTTCCCCTAAATTAACCATGCCAGAGACACTGCCATCTTGTTCAAGGGCAATACTGCTTGCTTGTACATCAACCGTTTGGCCAACCATATTAGTGGCTTCAAGCACCGCTAAGCTGCTCACATAATCCAAGCCGTCGGCGGTGTTTTGGCGAATGCTTTGTAACGACTCAACATTAGAAAACTCCGCAAGCTGGCTCACATACTGAGTGCCGTCCATAGGTTGTAATGGATTTTGATTACTAATTTGCGCAACAAGTAACTCTAAAAACATGGTCGACATTTCATCTGCTGAGCTATTACCGGCAATATTAGTGGTGCTTTTTGCCCCGTCGGCTGCGCTTGGAACGGCTGAATTAACTTGCATAATATTATTGTCCTAACTTAAGAATGCTTTGCTGCATGCTATTTACACGCCCCATAACTTCAACAGATGTTTGGTAGCTGCGACTTGCAGACATCATATCGGCCATTTCTTCAAGTGCATTCACGTTGGAGTAAAATACATAACCATCGTTGTTAGCAATTGGGTTATTTGGCTCGTAGCGCTGCTCTACCGCACGGTTTGACTCAGTGATCCCTAATACATCAACCGAGGCTGAAATTGATTGGCTGTCTTGTGTTTGTTTGTACAAAGCAGAAAATACTGGTTTAAGTGCCTTGTAAGCGTCGGCTTCTGAACCGGCTGCGGTATCGGCATTGGCTAGGTTAGATGCAATGGTGTCGAGGCGAATAACTTGAGCGCGCATGGCGCTGCCGCTAGCGTCATAAATTGAATTAAAAGACATTATGATTTCCCTGAAATAACTTTATGTAAGCCATTTATTTTCATATTTAAAAAGGTCAAACTGGTTTGAAAATCCATACTGTTGCTGGCAAATTTTGCTTGCTCAATATTTAACTCAACAGTGTTGCCATCACTTGATGGTTGATAAGGAACGCGATATTTAAGTTCATCCGTTTGTACACCAGCAAAATCAACATCTCTGTTTTGCGAAAAACTGGATGAGACACTTTGCATAATTTGACGGTAATCTACATCTCGAGATTTAAACCCAGGCGTGTCAACATTAGCCAAGTTACTGGCAATGACTTCTGCTCTGTCTAACCTTAATTTCATTGAAAAAGGGTGAACACCTAACGCTTTATCAAATAGTTCCATTGTTGCCTCTAATTTTTGTTTCTTGTATGCTTTCGCGCTTCGCATACACTTTCTACCTTGTGTATAACAACCTTTATGCCAACTTTTAAAAGTATATTTTTTCAATGACTTACATAAAAAAAGAGCAAAAAACAGCCCAGCACACGGAAGCTAAACTTCCCCAATGGAAGCGATGGTTTTTCCGCTCACTTTTAACTATTGGACTACTGCCAGCTCATACTATCGCCACCCCCATTAATTTTGATAAAGAAATTCAGCAGTTTTTGCACAGTGAAATTAAGAGCTATTTGCGCTCGGTTAATTCGCAAAGTCAGCGACAAGATATAGAATTATTTATTCCTAAAGGCAGCGAAAATTTAAGCTGTGATGAATTGCAAATCACTCGCTCACAAAGTCACACGCCACCCGCAGGCAGAGTAAGTGTTTCTGTATCTTGCCCATCGCCTGCTTGGCGTTTTAGGGCCAGTGCTAAAGTAAGTGTGTGGATAAACCTAGTAGCTGCCAAACACACTTTAAACCGAGGTAAAGTGCTTAATAAGCAAGACTTAGAATATAAAAGCGTGGATTTAGGTAAGCACCGCCACCAAGGCGAAACAGGTATTGACCAGCTAGTTGGACTTACCGTTAAACGCGAGATTGATAAAGGCACGGTAATCTCCACCCGATACCTAGAAAAGCAGTATTTAATCAATAAAAATGAGCATATTTCACTGCAAATAAATACCGCAACTTTCTCAGCCAATGTTAAAGCCATTGCTCTTGAAGATGGCCAGCTTGGTGAGGTTATTAATGTAAAAAATTTATCATCAAAAAAAGTAGTTCAAGGTAGAGTAATTGCGCAAGGCGTGGCAGAGGCGACATTTTAAAAAATGTCGAAATAAAAGTTAAGTAATGCTTGTACTTGGTCGCTGATATAAACTAAGCAATATAAATTCGATAAACGAATTAGGTAATAAACAATGAATATAAGTGCAATAACAACCACTGCGGTTGATCAAAGCCAAAAAACAAACCAGCGTTCTTCACTGGATGCAAAACCAGAACAACAACCTGTAGCGACTAAACAAGAGCAAGCAAACTCAGTGAGTGCATTAAGTAAATCAATAGACTCAACATTTCAAGATTTAGCTGCAAAGCCAGACGTTGATATGGATAAAGTAGCCATGATGAAAGCGGCAATTGCCAGTGGTGAATTTAAAATTAATATTGATGAAACCGTTAACGCTATGGTTGAACTTCATAAAAAATGAAAACTGTAAAAGAGTATATTGTAAGTCTGCAACAAGACATTACTAAGCTAGACGCGTTAATTGAATTACTTGAAACGCAATACGAATTGCTAAGCCAACGTAATGTGCAGCTAGAAACACATAATAAAAAAATGCTCGGCTTTTTAGAAAGCTTAAATGAATCGCACAACCAGCGCGATGGCTTTTTGGTGAGTTTAGGCTTACAAGGTGGCAAAGAAGGTTTAGCACAATTAACCGCGCTTCTACCTGTTGATATAAACACCCTTACTACTAAGCTATTGCATCAGCTTGAGCTAAAAACTAAAACCTGCAAAATAATGAATGAACGCTCAGGGCAATTACTCTCAAGCCAGCGTCGGTTGTTACAGCGTTTAACTGGCGGTGAAAACAAACAAGCTTACCCAGAAATGCCTTTATAAATACGTTACATAAAGGCATTTTCTTGTTTAGTCACTTTGCGCTATGTTTTTACTTTACTCCTATTATTACCTTTTAAAACCCTATCTTGAGTCCAAAAATAGTTATTCCGCTAAAACTAAGTATTATTAGCTTTTGTGCAACTTTGCGGCTAATTGTATTTATAATAAGCAAATAGCGGCTAACGTCACCTTTATTAGACTAAAGAATGATTGCTGCTGAATCTGCTGATTTTATGACCTTTTCGCTATTCTGCATGACAAGATCACACTGTAAAAACAGAACAATAAACCACTGAATTTAAAGATCTTTTAAATTTAACAAGCCAGTTACAACACATCCCTTTGCTATTTTTGTTAACACTTACAAAGCGTTAAACTGGGCTATGCACGACCTTTTGCCTAATTACAATCTGTAGCAAGCTGTTTTACCCTGCGCACTCAACGTTCATTTGCTTTGTAAAAGCTGTATTTTTATTTTGAGTTAGCAACTAAGTTGCAGGAGAAGTCATGACCACCAAGCCGCTAGATGATAATTCATCTGATGCTATACCAGGAGCGGATACTCAAACCGTGTCCGATAGCTATGAAAATCTTCATAAACCCAGCTCTGAGTTTGAAAGCCGCGACGCTTATCTAGAGCACGAACTGCAAATTATGCAGCCAAAACGCTGGCGTCCAAATTTACCGTTTAGAGATTATCGCTTTGAATTTGAAGACACCATTCCAGCAATGGCCGCTACTATAGGTAAAGTAGTAATGGTAGCAGCCATTGCTGCCACGTTTGCAGGCCCTTTGGGTTTAAGTGATGGCTTTGTACTTGAAAACGTACGCTACGAACTTTTAATTGTTTCGCTATTTATTTTACTATTTTCTGGCTTTATTTTACCGACCGCTAACTTAGCGGGTACTCATGGCCCACTCATTCCATTAATTCCTATTGTGGTTGCCGCAGGCGGACACCCTATGGCCTTTGGTTTGCTCATAGGAGCCTTTGGATTGATATTAGCATTTAGTAAAGGCGGCAGTCTCATGGCCAAGCTCACCAGTAAAGGAGTGTGTGGTGGCCTACTTCTTTATTTGGGCTTTGTGGGTACCATTTCACAAGTTAAAAAGCTGTTTGCATGGGCTGAAGAAATTCAAATGACCCATATTGCCTTTATCGTAATCTTAGCCACAATTTTACTTTATGCTTTATTGGAGCATTACAAAAAACGCTGGTTAGCCGTGCCACTGAGCTGTTTAATTGGTGGTTTTACTGCTTTTGCATTGGGTGCACCGTTTGAGTTTCATACTGCACCGGGCTTACCAAACATGAACCCTATGTACTGGTGGGGCGAAAACACCGGCTGGATGCTTGGCTTACCAACAGCTGAAAGCTTTGTAGTTGTACTTCCTTTTGCAGTTTTAGCGGTTGCTATGTGGTCTCCTGACTTTTTAGGCCATCAAGTATTTCAAAAAATTAGTTACCCTGAGCGTACTGAAAAAGTACAAATGAATATTGACGATACCATGCTTAGCGCATCAACAAGACAAACCTTTGGCTCGCTTTTAGGCGGTGCTAACTTTGCGTCATCTTGGGGCACTTACATTGTTCCTGCTGCTATTGCAAAACGCCCTATTCCTGCAGGCGCAATTTTAACTGCGTTATTTTGTATTATCGCGGGTGTTTGGGGCTATCCAATGGACTTAGCTATTTGGCAGCCAGTATTGTGTGTTGCATTAATTGTAGGGGTGTTTATTCCACTACTTGAAGCGGGTATGGAAATGACCCGTGAAGGTAAAACCACCCAATCAGCCGCCATTGTGGTGTTTGCATCAAGCCTAGTAAACCCTGCATTTGGTTGGTCATTAACTATGCTACTTGATAACTTGGGCCTTATTGGCTGTAAAGAAAGAAGTGCTGATTTATCGCGAATGAGTCGCTGGGTCATCCCACTTATAATGTTTGTGTTATTAACCGGTGTAATGGCACTGGTAGGTATGCTGCCAGGCATTCCTGCGCTAATGCCAAGCTTTAGACATTAATTCCTTTATTAAACAGCAAAGCGAGCTTTAATAGCTCGCTTTTTTATTGTACTTATAAAAAACCAGCACAGTGTACTTGCAATAATCCCCCTTGAAGTAACAGCCCCTGAAGTGACAGTCCCTGAAATAATTACAAGCCACCCTGCAGAATTTTTATAAAGCTCGCCACCAGCTAAAAAGCTTTACACACCAAAACATCATAACTGATTGATATATAGTTAAAACTTAATATTTCACTTTCTGGTATAGGCTTTGCACCTTTATAAGTGAACGTTAAAAATCATTTTATTAGTAACGCTTTTAAAATGAAAAATCATCACTCTTAATAAGGAGCTAATTATGAATAGCGATCGTATCGAAGGAAACTGGAAAGAACTTAAAGGTAAAGCGCAACAAAAATGGGGCGATCTTACCAACGATGATTTAGATAAAATTGAAGGTAGCCGTACCGAGCTTGTTGGTAAAATTCAGCAAAAATACGGTAAATCGAAAGAGGAAGCCGAGCGCGAAGTAAATGACTTTGAGAAAGGTCATTAATATAAAGCGTGTTAACAGCTTTACTTGCTAATAAAAAACCGCCAATTGGCGGTTTTTTTGTATACCTTAATTTTAGGAAGGTTTTGCTAATGCTAACGCTTCGCCAGCAAGTGCAAAAATATTTTTAAGCATTAATTGCAAAATATGTCTAATAGAAGCGTAAGTAAAAGAAATCACCTGAAATGGATAGCCACAAAATGTCAGCATATGCCCTAAAATCCCTTTTACATCTTTAGTACAATTTTTAGAAAAATCAATGCTATCAGCTAATGCTTTAGCTATCTGATCGTATACTGTGAGAGCGTTCGAAAAATGATTTTGTATTGCATATAATTTACCAGTATCACGTAAATGAGTAATTAAAGCTGCACCAATTTTCCGAGCCCATTTAGAGGTGCGGCTACATTCGAGTCGCCTCTCATAATCAAGCCTTACCTCTTCTTGAATTCGTTTTTCCATTCCCTTGTTAATAGCAGAATAACTTTTGAAATTGCTTGCTGTATGCAAATATCCTGGCGTCTCCTTAGTCATACTATGTGCTTTTGGAGTAATGGTGGCAGCACCGTGTAAAATATATTCTTGCTCCGTATGCATAAATGGCCACACAGGCACTAAAGGAACAGGGTCGGCTGCATGTACACAACGATAAATGCTGTTATCTGTTGCGGACTCAGTTTTTACTGCAAAACTATTATAACCAACTCGCGGCGCACCAAAAGTATATAATTTTACATTCGCTCCAAAACGTTGCTTTAACCAGTTAGCAGCTAAGTTTGCTAAAGCACCACCTAAACTATGACCTACAACATGGATGTTTAATTTTTTCTTAGTGCTTTGTTTAAAGTATAGCTCTAACTGATTTTTAAAGGAGTTAAATGTATGGTTGAAGCCTGCATGTACAGGTTGGTCATTAATGCAAGTACTTAAACCACAATGTAAATCAGTAACAACATCACGGATTTTAGCCGTGCCACGTAAAGCTAAAACATAATCATCTTCATATGCACCCTTCTTACCTTTTGCAATACAGCCAAAATTGGTCGAGTGATTAAAAACTCGTTCAAGAATAGAACCACTTACACCTTTTATAGATTCTGATTCGAATGAAAATAAAGAGCTAATCCTTTCAAAATATGGGTTAGCTCTCAAGCCTCTTTTATCAAGGCTTTCGTATGAGATAGCAGCAAAGTTAGCAGCTATTGCAGGGCTTAAAACATTCATCAATATTTCCTTATAATTTAGGTTTTGTTTTATTAATTATCATCCGTCTCAATTTCAGAAAGGTCGAAATAAGCATTTTTTTCCACTACTTCAAAATCATCAGACCAACGACAAATACTTAAAGCTTCAAATTTATAGCCTTCAATTTTCTTATTCTCAAATTTAAAAAGAACCTTTTCATCAGTGGTATCAGCTATTAATTGCCTTAATTTTTTTGCATATTCCTCTCGGTATTTAGCGCCTGACAATCTGGAACCCCAAAGGCAATATTCTTCATAATTGTAGGATAAATAAATAGCTTGAGAAGTAAAAATCTCAGCAAGCGGGACTGCTGGTTGATTAGAGCGGATATTAATTTCAGGTAGTAAGAAACTTCCGTTCTTATCCGTGTAAGTGAAATCTTCAGCACATTTGCCATCAGAAAAATTTAATACTCGGTCTATTCTCACATTAGATAAAGGCTTGCCCTTTTCACTAACTTGGCCTTTCACCTCAGGGCACAAGTGCACTTTGTAAGCACCAATATGATTACCAAACTTTTTAAGTGTCGTTAAAAATGACATAAACAAGAAGCCTTAAAAATAGGCCGTGAACATTTTGTGGAGGGTTGCTACATGATTCCCTATAAGCTTAAATATTCACATGCCTTTGTAAATAGACCTCATATGATAGACAAGCCTATATAAAATACAATAATTAAAGCTTCAGATGTATAGGTTAAAGGAAGTTAAACCGAGCGCGAAGTAAATGACTTTGAGAAAGGTCATTAATATAAAGCGTGTTAACAGCTTTACTTGCTAATAAAAAACCGCCAATTGGCGGTTTTTTTGTTGGTAAATAATAGAATCACTAGATTTAACATATTCGGTAATTCTTTGAATTAACCAGCCTGTTTATTATTTGAAATCGACGTCAAAAGTTCAGATATCAGTTGCCTATCTATCTGAGCATTTTTTTCACTCAGTTTATGAATAAACTCTAAAGGTGTAAGCCCATGTGATTTTTCTTTAATAGTAATACTCGCGCCTTTATCCATTAAAAGTTGCACTAAACCAAAGTCATTAAGCAAAATAGCCGAGTGTAGAGGTGATAAACCATCTATGTGACTTAACGTATTTACTTTGATTCCTTTAGAAATAAAGTATTTGATATAAACATCGCGCTTATCTATATCTTTAATTTCAAATAAAAATGCTAGACCAGCGCCTGATTCAAGTGATTCAATATCACTCTTATCTGCTCTATAATTAAGTAAGTAATATTCACAAGCGTCACTTGGGATGTAATGAGTATTCTCATCAGCGCTGCAAATAATAACATCTTCAATATCACTATTAATGAGCGAATATAAAGCAACTGCAGAATATCCAACAGATAATAAAAGTAACAAATAAATATTAAGCTTTTTCACCTCTACCCCCAAATTACTTTACTGTTAGCATCACTGTATGCAAGCATAACGAAGTGATTATTTACAGAATTAAGCTCAATCTTATTTATTTAGCCAGCGCTAACTTCACTGCTGCTTCGGCATGTATTTTGGTGGTATCGTAAAGCGGAACCTGCGTATGTTGTGGCTTTACCAACAAGGCGATTTCAGTACAGCCTAAAATAATGGCCTGCGCGCCTTGCTCAAATAATCGCTCTATAATGCGTATATAATCAGCTCGCGAATCTTCATCAATAATCCCTTGGCATAACTGCGAATAAATAACCTCGTGCACTCGCTTTCGCTCAATAGGCTCAGGTATCAATACCTCAATGTTATGCTTATCGATTAAACGCTCTTTGTAAAAGTTTTGCTCCATTGTAAATTGCGTTCCCAACAACCCTACTCGCGTAATGTTATCGTGCTTTAGTTGCTCGGCGGTGGCATCGGCAATATGCAAAATAGGAATGGTAATATTACTGGCAATCTCATCGGCCACTTTATGCATGGTGTTGGTACAAATAAGTAAAAAGTCAGCACCACCAGCCTCTACCGATTTAGCTGCCTTGGTAAGTAACTTAGCTGTTTGTTGCCAATCGCCTTGATGCTGTAGCGCTTCAATTTCCGCAAAATCGACGCTCACCATACAAATTTTAGCACTATGCAGTCCACCCAACGAGTGTTTAACGCCTTCGTTTAAAACTTTGTAATAGCTGGCTGTTGACTCCCAACTCATACCTCCGAGCATGCCGATTGTTTTCATAGCTAGTTCCCTCTCTCGATCGCAGTTTACGTTTCACAGTAAGTTAAAAATAGCCGCTCTTCACTAGAAACTTAATTAGCTTTATTAACTGCACTGATAACAGCGTCAGACAATAACAACTTTTCATCTTTATATACTTCAAGCCAACCAGGTGGCGATGTATCGCTGCCAATAATAGTAACGTGTAATATGTAACTATAGCGTCCGTTTTTAAACGTATAGTGATGATTGCCGCCACTACCTTCAAAGGTAATATCACCATTGATTAAAACGATATCAGGCTTATAGCTTGGGCTTTTATCAATGCTCCACGACGCATAACGGAAGTTTCCATCGCCTAAATCATCAATGCGAACTCGGTATTTTGCTGTGTCCCAATCAAGTATTGGTTTTTGAAAGGTTTTAATACTTGAATGGAGTGATTGTTTATTTTGAGCGATTAACTTTTCTGCATGTGCTTGCTCAGTGGTATTTTGTGTATTCACAGCAATAACTTTGCCGTCTGTGTCTACCCACATTACGCCGTTATAGAGCATAATGCCGCGCCAGCCCACTTTATCCCAATCGGTATTAATATTAGAGCTGCCAATAATAGTAACAAACTCATCGTCAAACACTTCATCAAAGCGGTTAATAAATTCAGCTTCATTTTTAATATCAGGTATGGGATATAGTCGTTTTAGCGGGTAGCGAATAAGTGCTGCAATCGCAGCTCTATCCTGCGTTTTAAAAGCAGCAATAACAGGTAAAACACTCTCGTGATACTTTTGCTCAAGCGCATGTATATTTGATGCGAAAAATAGAGGTAGGCAAAGTAATATATAATTTAGATACTTCATTAATAGTCCTTTATTTAAAGTTATTGAGAATGCATTGTATAAAGGTAGGTAATACCTGACACTAAGTGAAAATATAAGGTCAGAAGCAACTTTATAAAAATATAATGTATCTTAAGGCTTTAGGTAGCCTTAAATTTCTAAATTACAACTTTGGATTTTCTAACTTTTTTAATAAAAGGTTAAATACATTTTCTTGAATGCCTTCTAAATATTCCAACCATTCATTATCATACTGAATATTAAAAATGTGATCATAATTATTTTTTTTACTTATATTATCTGATAAAACTTTAAATTCTGACGACCAGCTAGGATCCATTTTATCAAATCGCCGCTGATCAATAGTATCCATAAGCCTTTCAACATCATTTGCTAATTTATACAATTTTTCAAAATCACCTTCTAATATTTTATATTTATCTGGAGAAAAAAATCTTAGGCGTATTACAGAGTTAGACAATTTATTATGAGCGATTATAAACTTTTGATGAAACTCTAGTGTCGACTTTAAAGAACGCTTCCACTTCTCCAAGGCAATATCTTGCTTGTCTTTTGAAGAACTACTGAATGACTCCAAGCAACTTTTCGTTTCTAGTTGATATAAAGTACAATACATCCAGCTGTGGAAATATTCTCCTTTTACGCAACTAAGTATTTCGAATCTTTCATATGCCCCATCAATCCGTTTTCGACTCTTATACTCAACAATTGCGATAATCACGGCATAAATAGTTCCCACTCCCCCAATCCAGCTACCCAAATCAGGCCAAAAATTAGAATGTCCATTAGAGTGGTAGAGGATTTCATAAGCACCTATAGAAGTAATAAGAAGAGCAATAAGTGTCATTAATACAAATTTCTTTCTATTCCAAAGCCCTGTAATTTTATCCCTCAAAATAACTAATCCTTATTTAAATAACTTACAAATACACCTGCCGCTTGAGTAACTAAAATTTCATTTAGTTTTGGCGACTAATAGTTTCAAATTATTATTACTAAGCAATTGCTTCATATAAGTTTTTCAACGTTTACCTAATATTAATTCAGTTAAAGAGAAATCACCAATAGTGCCTGCATAACCATATTATATGATTTCAACTGATTGTTCTTAAACAACGTAATAAAAGTAAAAAACGAGCCTAACTTGGCTCGTTTTTCTTTTACTGATAGCTGACAGCTAAAAACTGACCGCTTCAACTTTTGACCGCTGATCTTTTACTCCGGATCATACCCCAAGTTAGGCGATAACCACCTTTCAGCCTCTGCGATCGTCATATTAGTTCGCTTGGCGTAGTCTTCTACCTGATCCTTTTGCACAGCCGCTACAGCGTAGTATTTCGCTTGTGGGTGTGAGAAGTACCAACCCGAAACCGCGGCCCCTGGCCACATGGCGTACGAGCTGGTGAGCTGCATACCAATACGTTTTTCGGTATCGAGCAACTGCCAAATTTTCTTTTTCTCGGTGTGCTCTGGGCACGCTGGGTAACCCGGTGCTGGGCGAATACCTTGGTAGTTTTCGCGGATTAGCTCATCGTTACCTAGGTTTTCATCAGGTGCATAACCCCAATACTCTTTTCGCACCTGCTCGTGCAAGTATTCAGCAAAGGCCTCGGCAAGCCTATCAGCAACCGCTTTTACCATTATTTTATTATAGTCATCTTGCTGTGCATCGAACGCGTCAGCAAGGTCGTCTTCTTCTAAGCCACCTGTTACCGCAAACGCACCAAAGTAATCTGGCGTGCCTTTTGGCGCAATGTAATCAGCTAAACAGTAATTAGCAAAGTCGGTTTTTTCGGTTTGTTGGCGTAAATGACATGAGGTAGTTAATAGCTCTTTTCGCGTTTCATCGGTGTAAATTTCTATGTCATCGCCCACGCGGTTTGCAGGGAATAAACCAATTACACCTAGTGGTTGCAAAGTGCCTGATTTTTCAAGGTCGTCGAGCATATCGTTGGCGTCCTTAAATAGGCTTTGTGCTTGTTCGCCCACTACTTCGTCAGTCATTATGCGCGGATATTTACCGGCGATTGACCAGGTCATAAAGTACGGCGTCCAGTCTATGTATTTGCGTAAAGTCGCGATTGATACATTTTTAAACTCAGTCACGCCCAGCTTTTTAGGCACGGGTGGCGTGTAGTTATCCCAATCGAGTTTTGCAGCATTATCGCGGGCGCGCTGTATGGTAACTGGTTTTGAGCGCGGCTTTTTGCGTGCTTGTTGTTCGCGTACTTTGTCGTACTCGGCGGTGGTTTTAGCTAAAAACTCTGCTTTATGCTCTTTTGATAATAAATTAGACACCACACCCACGGCGCGGCTGGCGTTATTTACATACACCACGCCTTTGTCGTACTGCGGCTCTATTTTCACTGCGGTATGCGCTTTTGAGGTGGTTGCCCCACCAATCATGAGTGGTAGCTCAAAGCCACGACGCTTCATTTCTTTGGCAACGTGTACCATTTCATCAAGCGATGGGGTAATTAAGCCCGAAAGGCCTATAATATCGGCTTTTTCGTCAATCGCGGTTTGCAGTATTTTATCTGCTGGCACCATTACCCCAAGGTCGATTACTTCGTAGTTATTACATTGTAGTACTACGCCAACAATGTTTTTACCTATGTCATGCACGTCACCTTTTACGGTAGCCATAACAATTTTACCATTGGTGGCGCCTTCCTCTTTTTCGGCTTCAATGAATGGGTCGAGGTAGGCGACCGCGCGTTTCATTACACGGGCCGATTTAACCACTTGGGGTAAAAACATTTTACCCGCGCCAAATAAATCCCCAACCACGTTCATGCCGTCCATGAGTGGCCCTTCAATCACGTGAATAGGTTTATCTGCGCCAGCACGGCACTCTTCTGTATCTTCATCTATAAAGGTGGTTATGCCTTTTACTAGGGCATGCTCTAGGCGTTTTTCAACCGACCAAGTGCGCCATTCTAAATCTTCTACCCGATCAGCTTGTGCCATGCCCGAAAACTTGGGTGCTATTTCCACAAGTCGCTCGCCCGCGCCTGGGTCGGTGTTAAGTATTACGTCTTCTACGGCTTTGCGAAGTTCCTCGGGGATGTCGTCGTAAACCGCAAGTTGCCCTGCGTTTACAATTCCCATATCCATGCCCGCTTTTATAGCATGGTATAAAAATACCGAGTGAATCGCTTCGCGTACCGGATTATTACCTCTAAATGAAAACGATACATTTGACACCCCACCCGAGACTTTACAGTGCGGTAAGTTTTGCTTAATGCGGCGGGTGCCTTCAATAAATTCTACGGCGTAGTTGTCGTGCTCTTCTATACCGGTGGCAACGGCAAATATGTTGGGGTCGAATATAATGTCTTCTGGCGGGAAGCCAATTTCGTCGACCAAAATACGGTAGCTGCGCTCACAAATTTCAAACTTACGATCGGCGGTATCGGCTTGACCTTCGGTATCAAACGCCATCACAACAGCGGCGGCGCCAAAGCGTTTTATAATTTTAGCTTGGCGAATAAACGGCTCTTCACCCTCTTTAAGTGAAATGGAGTTAACAATGGCCTTGCCTTGAATACACTTTAAGCCTGCTTCTATAACTTCCCACTTTGAGGAGTCGACCATTATAGGTACTTTAGAAATATCAGGCTCTGAGGCAATTAAGTTTAAAAACTTAACCATGGCGGCTTTTGAGTCCAGCATGGCTTCGTCCATGTTGATATCAATAACCTGTGCGCCATTTTCTACTTGTTCGCGGGCCACATTAAGGGCGGTCTCGTAGTCTTCTTCCATGATCAAACGTTTAAACATGGCCGAGCCAGTTACGTTAGTACGCTCGCCGACATTGGTAAATACTGCAATTTGTTGGGTCATTGGCGGCTCCTTAATTTAAGTTACAGGCTTCTAGGCCTGATAAACGCATGCGCACTTCAAGCTCTGGTAATTTTCGTGGTGCTGCGCCTTCAAGCCCTTTGGCAAAGGCACGAATGTGCGCAGGCGTAGTGCCGCAGCAACCACCAACAATATTAATAAAGCCCGATTTACCCCAATCTATGATCTCTTTTGCCATGTCGTCTGCTTCTAAATCGTATTCTCCAAACTCATTGGGTAAGCCCGCGTTAGGGTGAACAGAGACAAAGGTTTCGCATACGCGTGATAGCTCTTCAACGTATTGGCGTAGTAAATCTGGCCCAAGAGCGCAATTTAAGCCAATTGAAAGCGGCTTAATATGGCGAATAGAGTTATAAAATGCTTCGGTGGTTTGCCCTGAAAGCGTGCGGCCTGAGGCGTCGGTGATAGTGCCTGATATCATCACTGGTAATGTACGCCCTGCTTGTTCAAACGCTTCTTCTACTGCGAATGAGGCGGCTTTTGCATTAAGCGTGTCGAATATTGTTTCGATTAAAATAATATCTACACCGCCTTCCATAAGTGCAAGGGTCGACTCCACATACGCAGTCACTAACTTATCAAAGGTGATATTACGATAGCCCGGGTCGTTTACATCCGGCGATAACGAACAGGTTTTAGATGTTGGCCCTAAAACACCCGCTACATAGCGCGGTTTTTCTGGGGTTTTAGCGCTAAATTCATCACATACAGCACGGGCTAACTTAGCTGACTCTAAATTAACTTCACGGCTTATACTCGCCATGTCGTAATCTTCCATCGAAATGGTGGTCGAGTTAAAGGTGTTAGTTTCGATAATATCAGCACCGGCGGCTAAAAAACTGCGGTGTATATCAGTAATAATTTCAGGCTTGGTTAGGCTTAATAAATCGTTATTACCTTTAATAAGCACGTGCCAATCTTTAAAACGTTCACCACGGTAGTCTTGCTCTTCAAGCTTATGCGCTTGGATCATGGTTCCCATTGCACCATCTAAAATTAAAATGCGCTGTTTGAGCGCAGCGCTCAGCTGTTCATGCTTATTGTTTTGAGGATTATTCGGCATAGTTGTTAGTCCTTACGTCTTGGCTAACTAAGTTAATATCATAGGGTGTGGTTTGGTAAACGTAATAATTTAACCAGTTTGAAAACAGTAAAAACGCGTGGCTTTGCCATGTTTTAGACGGTTGTTTGCTGGCATCGTCATCAGGAAAATAGTTTTCAGGCTTTGGCGCATCGGGACTTTTTTGTAAATCGCGATCATATTCCGCTTTTAAACTGTCGGCATCATATTCGGGGTGGCCGGTAATAAACACTTGGCTGCCCGATTTATTTTTAAGTAAATACGCCCCTACTCGTTCAGAGCCTGCTAATACCACCAGCTCTTCACAGGCGTTTATTTTATTAATATCTATGTGGCCATAGCGTGAGTGGGGTACTAAAAAGGTATCGTCAAAGCCGCGGGTAAGTGCACCATGGGCAAAGTAGCATTGATGGGTAAACACCCCGCAGAGTTTGTTGTCTTTTAAATCGCGCTTTAAATTATAACGGTGGTATAAGGCCGCGTGTGCAGCCCAGCACGAAAACAATGTTGAAGTTACATGTTGCTCGGCCCAATCAATAATTACTTTGAGCTCTTCCCAATACGCTACTTCTTCATACTCTAAATGTGCGAGCGGTGCACCGGTAATTAACAGTGCATCGTAGTTGTTGTTTTTTACTTCTGAGAAATAACGATAAAAAGTATCTAAGTGTTGCTCTGAGTTGCTACTACTGCGGTGCGTATCAAGGCGCAATAGCTCAACATTTACTTGCAGCGGAGAGTTAGCCAACAAGCGAATAAACTGTACTTCGGTTTCTACTTTATTAGGCATCAGATTAAGAATAGCCAAACGCATAGGGCGTATTTCTTGGGTTTTTGCACGCGTTTTTGGCATTACAAACACGTTTTCATGACGTAAACGTGCAATAGCTGGCAATTCGTCTTCTACTGTAATTGGCATTCTTAAAGCTCCTGCTCATAAAAACCGAGAGTTAATACGCTCTCATTATGAACAGAATGCCAAAAATATCAACCTCTAGATGTATAGATGTCTAAATGAAATTTATTCACGCGGTTTGTATAAATTGAATATGTACTTTAAAACAGTGCCATTCGTTGACTGTTTCACCTGTGAGCCACTACAATACAGCATTGAAATTTTTATTATTATTTGAAGGCTTCTTCCATGGTTTTACCTGATAAGTTTATATTCTCGATGAGTCGAGTATCTAAGGTTGTGCCACCAAAACGCACTATCTTAAAAGATATTTCGTTGCATTTTTTCCCAGGCGCAAAAATTGGTGTGCTAGGTTTAAATGGTTCTGGTAAATCATCACTACTTCGCATTATGGCGGGTGTTGATGAAGAGTTTGAAGGTGAAGCTCGCCCTCAACCAGGCACTAAAATTGGTTACTTACCGCAAGAGCCTGTTTTAGACGAAAGCAAAACAGTTCGTGAAATTGTTGAAGAAGCTGTAGGTGAAGTAAAACATGCCCTTAACCGCCTTGACGAAGTGTATAACGAATACGCAATGGAAGGTGCTGACTTTGACGCACTGGCTAAAGAGCAAGGTGAATTAGAAGCGGTTATTCAAGCGCACGATGGTCATAATATCGATAACGTATTAGAGCGTGCTGCCGATGCACTTCGTTTACCTGAGTGGGATGCTAAAATTGAGCACCTATCGGGTGGTGAGCGCCGTCGTGTTGCTATTTGTCGTTTGTTACTTGAAAAACCAGACATGCTGATTCTCGATGAACCAACTAACCACTTAGATGCTGAGTCGGTTGCCTGGTTAGAGCGCTTCTTACATGACTACGAAGGCACTGTTGTGGCAGTAACGCATGACCGTTACTTCCTTGATAATGTAGCAGGTTGGATTTTAGAGCTTGACCGTGGTGAAGGTATTCCGTGGGAAGGTAACTACTCGTCTTGGCTTGAGCAAAAAGATGCCCGCTTACAACAAGAGCAAAAATCTGAAAAAGCACGTCAAAAATCAATTGCACAAGAACTTGAGTGGGTGCGTTCAAACCCTAAAGGTCGTCAAGCTAAGTCAAAAGCACGTATGGCGCAGTTTAGCGAGCTACAACAGTCTGATTACCAAAAACGTAACGAAACCAACGAATTGTTTATTCCACCTGGCCCACGTTTAGGTGACCAAGTATTAGAAGTAAACAACTTACGTAAAAGCTTTGGCGACCGCGTTTTAATTGATGATTTAAGCTTTAGCATGCCTAAGGGCGCTATTGTGGGTATTATTGGTGCCAATGGTGCAGGTAAATCAACGCTATTTAAAATGTTAAGCGGTGAAGAGCAGCCAGATAGCGGTAATATCAGCATTGGTGAAACAGTAGAACTGGCAACTGTTGATCAGTTCCGTGGCAACATGGACGAAAGCAAAACGGTATTCCAAGAAATCTCTGACGGCCAAGATGTACTAAAAATTGGTAACTTTGAGTTCCCAAGCCGTGCTTACGTTAGCCGTTTTAACTTTAAAGGTAACGATCAGCAAAAGTTTGTTAAAGACTTATCTGGCGGTGAGCGCAACCGTTTACACCTAGCTAAGCTGTTAAAAGCAGGCGGCAACGTGGTGCTTCTGGATGAGCCAACCAATGACTTGGACGTTGAAACATTACGTGCTCTTGAGAATGCTATTTTAGAATTCCCAGGTTGTGTAATGTGTATCTCGCATGACCGTTGGTTCCTTGACCGTATTGCTACACACATTTTAGATTACCGCGACGAAGGCCAAATTAACTTCTTTGATGGTAACTACACTGAATACGAAGAGTGGCTTAAAAAGACTCTTGGCGCAGAAGCTGCACAGCCTAAGCGCATAAAGTATAAAAAAATTGGCTAACAGCCACAGTGAATAAGTTAAAAGCCCTGCATTTAATGCGGGGCTTTTTTATGCGAGCTATTTTTATCTTTAAGCAAATTGGCGTGTTGGGCATTACCAGCTATGCTTATTATAAATAACAGCTTTATAAGATTATTATGCAAAACCGTCGGCAATTTTCTCGTATTATGTTCTCTACTGCTGCGCAATTAGTTATGGCTAGCAGCCAGTATGAATGCACTCTATTAGATATCTCTTTACATGGTGCGCTTATTACTAAAAGCGATGCATTTACTGGGAACAAAAATGACGAAGCAGTACTACGTTTTACTTTGCCACAAAGCGATATTGAAATAAAAATGCCGGTGGTTATTCGTCACATAGAAGAAAATCATATTGGTCTTAAATGCCATAGTATTGATATAGACAGTATCACGCATTTAAAACGTTTAGTTGAGCTAAACCTTGCTGATGAAACATTATTACACCGCGAGCTTGAAACGCTTATTCACCAAACATAAATAGACGCACTGCGTGAAGTTGATTACCATAACCAAAAATAATTAAACGACGCAGATATGAGTTTAAACCCCAATCTACCTTTAGTTTATCATCCTAACTACTCGTTTAGTTTTGATCCCAAGCATCGCTTTGTAATGAGTAAGTTTGCTCAGCTACACCAGCATGTTAAAACCCTTGGACTTGCTGGCAGTAATATCACAGAACCACCACATGGTAGTGTAGAAGAGCTAGAAATAGTACATTGTGAAAACTACATTCACGATTTATGGCATAACCGCCTAGATGAAAGAGCCATGCGCCGTATTGGCCTGCCTTGGTCACAAGCACTAATGAACCGCACATTTACCGCCCCGCTAGGAACACTGCAAACCGCGCGTTTAGCACTTGAAAATGGGCTTGCGTGCCATTTAGCGGGCGGCACTCACCATGCCCACAGTGATTTTGGATCGGGTTTTTGTATGGTTAACGATTTAGCCTTTACCGCACAAACGTTAATTCAAAACCGGGAAGTTACCAACGTACTGATTTTTGATTTAGATGTTCACCAAGGCGATGGCACCGCAGCTATGCTGGCTCATCAACCTTATGCGTTTACCTGTTCAATACACTGTGAAAAAAACTTCCCGTTTAGAAAGTCCCCTAGCGATTTAGATATTGGTTTAACCAATAATATGCAAGATGCTGAATACTTAGGTATTGTTGACGATACGCTGCAATTTTTATTAAACGAGCTTAACCCGGATCTTGTTTTATACGATGCTGGCGTTGATATTTGGCAAGAGGATGGCTTAGGCAAACTGGATATTAGTTGGCAAGGGATAGAAAAGCGCGATCACTTAGTGCTTAAACGCTGCCTTGCAAATAATACCCCTGTTGCCACTGTGATTGGTGGAGGCTATGACAGAGATCATCAGCGCCTAGCAAAGCGCCATGGCATTGTTATAGAGCAAGCGGCTAGTTTTTAATTATATTTTTAACTGACTTGGCGTAATGCCGGTCCAACGCTTAAATGCACGGCGAAAGTTAGGAATATCATAAAATGCAAGCCGATCAGCCACTCGTTCATTACCTTGCTGGCACACCCCCAGTAAATGCAGAGCTTTAAGTTTATTTTGTTCATCTTGTAATTGCGAATAGCTAACACCATGTTGTTTTAACTTACGTTTAAACGTAGCAGAGCTCATGGCAAAATGCTCAGCACTGTTAGCAAGGCTGTTGTTTTTATCACGGTAAATGCGCTGGCACACAGCCACAACAAAAGACTGTGATACATTCTTATGTAACTCACTTTGCGCTATGCACTGCTGCCACCTAAGCTGACTAGCCTCTGGGTTTGTGCACTTAAGTAGTTGTTTATTAAAGTGCCAACGGGTATAGGGTTGTTCAAACCGTATTCGTAAGCCTAAGTGCTGCTCATATTCTTGAATATGCCGAGGGCGTTTACAAGTAAAGTCAAAATAACAATGTGGATACACATTACATACTCGTTTTAGTAAGCTCATTAACGCAGCGCTGTATATTTCAAAACAATAATTTTTTAATGACTCGTCCATACCGATACTCGGTTGCAAGTACAGATATAAATCGTCTTTAAATATATGCCTACGGGTAAATAATAAAGGGGCAATAACGGTACTAATTTGTTGTAATTGCTTCAAAGCCATACCTAAACTGGGGCTTAAACGCACACTTTGCACTGCTGGGCTAACGTCATTAACCAATTGATGACCCAGTAAAAAGCCACTATCATTACTCTTCATTAAGGCTTTAAACTGGCTAATTAAAGCCAATAATTGCGATAAACTAAAGCGCTGTGATAGATCATATAAATCTTGCTCAAAAATACCCGTACCACGCAGCAATTTATGCAGCGGGATCCCTCGTCCTTGAGCAAGCTCCACCAGCGCAGTGATAATTCCCTCCGCGCTGAGGTATTTATCATCTAGACTAATATACTGCTGCACCTACAAGCGCCTTTTCTTGTTGTAATTGTTGATGTAACAGGCTGGTTTGCTGCACTGGATCTTGCGCTAAATCCATTGCCATGGTGGCGGTTAAAATATGCTGAAACTGTGCGCCTTTGCTTTTTGCGACTTTAAACGCACAATGGTTAAGCGCCGCTTTCATTTGCGCTAGTAATTCTTTGGCTTGGCTTTGGCTGGTATTCGGCATAAGCACAATAAAGCAATCTCCGGCATAGCGACAAAGCACATCATTTAACCGGCAATTCATTACTAATAAATCACTAATTTCTCTTAGTAACCTATCACCTTCACTAAAACCAAACTGCGCATTAAACTTTGCAAAATCACGAATATCAATAACACCTAAAGTGCCGCCTTGCTGCTCTGTTTGTTGTTGCTGCATGAGTGAATGTAAGTAGTTAACTCGGTATAACCCTGTTACCGGACAGACCTTTTCATGTTCGCGAAGATGCGCTTCACGACGACGCAATTGACGATTTAAAACAAATTGCTCTTGATGCCAATAATAAAGCCCTGCGCTGGTAAGCGACATACCAAACGGCGCTGGTAGTGACTCAAACCAGGTGAGCCATAATTGTGAAGGTTGTTTTAACCACTCATCAAGTAAATCGAGTGTGGCTGAGAACATAAACAAACCTAAACCTAATACTAATAAGGTAGTTACTTTGCCTGGCGGACGTGAAAAAAGTAACGCAACTATCCAGCTGAGGGTCATCAACACAATACCGCCCTCACCAACAATATCGAGCCACGCAATGTCTTGCCATTGCTTAAGTTCGCCAAAGTAAGCGCATATTGCTACAGCAATAACTAATAATAAAATGATGGTATTAGTTAATTTTGCATGGCTGGTAAATGGGTTATATCGCATTGTTTAAGTCTTCTAAGGTTTACACTATTACGTATGCTAGCGCGGTACTGATTTATTAGGCAGAGTCATTTTGGCTCATTGATATGACATTGAGATTAAAGTTTTTAGGTATTTAACCTAGTAATAACCATTTTTAGTGCGCTGGAACCGTGTTTAAACAGCTCAACTGTCTGTTTGAAAAGTACTAAGTTGGCCTTTTATCAGGAATTAACTGTAAAACTGTCACATTAGCGTCATTAACTTTTTTTAGTTTGCTCACCAAACCAAGGACAACCGGAGCAAATCAATGAAACAATTTAAGTTAAATGCTGTTGTGGCAGCATTAGCACTGAGCCAATTTAGTGTTAGCGTGAATGCAGAGGAACAAACATCGCCAAGGGAACCTGAAGTAAAGGTTTCTGAAGAGCTTGTGGTCTATGGCGAGATTGGTTATCGCAACCGCTCGCAAGAACTAGCACCGACGCTTGAATATTCACAAGAATACTTTCAACGCTTTGAGCCACTTACCGCCGGTGATGCACTAAAGCGTGTTCCTAGTGTGACTTTTTTATCTGACGTACTTGAATCAGACGGCGCACGTATGCGCGGCTTAAGCCCTGCTTACACAAAAGTACTTATTAATGGCGAAGAAGTTCCGGGCGCCGGTGCTGACCGTTCATTTTTTGTGGACCGTATTCCAGCAGAATTAATTGAGCGTGTAGAAATTATTCGTTCATCTAGTGCCAACCGCTCTGCCGATGCTATAGCAGGCACACTTAATATTGTACTACGCGATGGCTATAGCTTAGACGGCGGTTATATTCGCGCTGGTGGCTTACGTTACGATGACGGCGAACTAAAAGAAAGCTTTGCGGGCGTTTACGGTACTGAGTTTGCAGGTGGCCGTTTACTAGTAGGTGCCAATTTACAAGGTCGTTATAACCCAAAACAAAAATCAAGCAGACGTTATGGCGATAGCCCTGAAAATAACCCGAATTACGCTACAGACGATTTTGATAACCGTGAAGATCAATCTGATACTCGTGATGGCGATGACACCTCTTTAAATGCCAGCTTTGAAAAGGTGTTTGATAACGGTGGCAAGTTTGATATTAGCGCCATGTGGGTTGATACCGACCGTACCGAAGACGAACGCTCTTTTGAATACGACGACGCATCTGCAACCTCAGGCTCTGTCGTTGAGGGTGGTAATTTAATCTCAGATAACGCAAACGTTTCGTTTATTGATCAAACCAACTACAACATTAATTCTGGCTATGAGTTACCACTACTGGGCGGTACCAGCAAATTTAAGTTAGGTTATGCCAGCTTTGAAGAGTCTGTTTACGAACAAGAAGTTGAGCTTGATACCTCAGAGCTCCCAATGGTGTTTGAAGAAGCAGAAGAAACCGTTGATATCGATGATAAAGAATGGTCATTACAATGGCAGCACAGCTTACTGGTAGGTGACTCGAAAGAAGTTCAGTTTGGTGCGTTTGTGCAAGGAAAAGAGCGCGATACCGCCATTTTTGTCGCTGAAGATGAAAGTGAGCAAACACTGACTGGATGGGCTCAATTTAGCGAGACGCCAATGTCATTAGCACAATTTAACAACGAATTTGAACCAGTAGACGGCGGTGTTAATAAACTTGAAGAAGACCGTTTTGACTTGTTTGCGCTAATCAAGCATGAAGCGGATGTGTTCTCGTGGGAGATGGGTGTGCGCTGGGAGTCAACTGACTCAAGCATTACCGATACAAATGAAGGCGTTACTGCCGAAAATGATTATGACTTTTTCTTACCGTCGGCTCACTTTCGTTACAGCGTCAGTGATAACGGACGAGTCAGCGCCTCTGTTGCTCGCAGCTTACGTCGCCCTGACTTTGACTACATGACACCCGCCCTACTTGAAGAAGAGCTCGCTGATAATGACTTTTTAGGCAACCCAAGCCTTAAACCAGAATCATCTTGGGGTATCGATTTAGGTTACGAATACCGTTTAGGTAAAAGTGGCGTTGTAGGTGTAAACGTATTTTACCGTGACGTTAGCGACCTTATTGAAATTGCCAGTACCGGTGTTGAAGGCTCAGAAGGTGAAGGCACATTTGTACTGCAACCACAAAATACCGGCGATGGTACGGTTCAAGGTATTGAGTTTGATTTATCAACCCCACTTAGCGCCTTGAACATGCCTAATACAGGTATCTTCTTAAATTACTCTTGGCTCGACAGTGAAGTTGAAGACAGCTTTGGTAAGCGTAAATTTAACGACCAGTCTGATTATGTTTATAACGTTGGCTTTATCCAAGATTTACCAACACTACGCGCATCATTTGGGGCAACGTACCGTAATCAAGGTGATGCATACGGACGCTTTGTGGGTGAAGAAGTAACAACTTCTTACGGTGCTGATTTAGAGCTTTTCATTGAAAAGCGCTGGGATGACATCACTCTACGCCTTGTAGGTTCAAACTTACTGGATGCCAGCAAAGACGAAGTTTTCAATAAGTTTGACTCGCTTGATGATCAAAACAATCGTGACTTTGATGAGTACGAGCTTGAATCGGAAGAAGCAGGCCCTGTGATTCAAGTAATGCTGCGTTACGCATTCTAATCACACGTATTGTCATTTTAAGCACGTAATGGCAAAGCATCGCGTGCTTTTTTGGAGTTAAAACATGTTTAAATTGTCTTTCATAATGGCCGCGATACTGTGCTCATCAGCGCTTAGTGCTGGCGAGCCCATTATTTATAAAGATGCGCTATACCAGCAACAAAAAATAGCCAAGTTAACTACGTTGCCTAATAGCCTTAACTTTATGGTTATTGGTGATTGGGGACACAACGGCCACTTTTATCAAAAAGAAGTGGCTCATCAGCTAGAAATTGCTATGTACCAAACCGATGCCGATTTTATTGTCTCGACCGGCGATAACTTTTACCCAAATGGCGTGGCAAGTGTGAACGATCCTCTTTGGCAATCAGCCTTTGAGAACATATACCATGGCCCGCACACATTTGAAGATTGGTATGTTGTTTTAGGTAATCACGATTACTTGGGTAATGCCCAAGCACAAATTGACTACACCGAAAAAAGTCAACGTTGGCAGTTACCTGCAAGGTACTACAGTAAAACATTTGCGCTTGAAAACAACGAGCAAGTGTTAATGGTGTTTTTAGATACCAACCCAATTCAGCCTGAATATAAAGACCGTGATAAATACCGTTCAACCCAAGGACAAGACTATAAAACCCAACTTACTTGGCTTGAAACCCAACTTGCTGGCAGTAACGCAAAATGGAAAATTGTGGTAGGCCATCACCCGCTTTATTCAAGTGGTAAACGCTTTGGCCGCAACCAAGGGCTTCGCGACATTTTAGAACCTATTTTGGAGCGTCATAACGTGCACGCTTATATCGCAGGGCACGAGCACGACTTGCAATACAACCAACCAAAAAATAGCAAGGTGGCTCACTTTGTCTCTGGTGGTGGCAGCGAAGCGCGGTTTGTAAAACAACGTGAATTTACCCGCTACGCAGAAGCAACACCGGGCTTTTTAAGTGTATCTATCAATGGCGAAACTCTCAGTGCAAGCGCGATTAATCACCTTGGTGAAGTACGTTTTAACACTGAAAAGCACCTAGAGAAGTAAAGGATAAAATAATGAACTTTAAACTAAATACAATTTCAGCGGTACTATCAAGTGCTGTGCTTGTAACTGCGCTTAGCGGTTGTACAAGTAATGACGATACGCAAAACACGACAGAAATAGCAAAGCCGGCTGTTGAGGCTAAGTTATTTGGCCCACAACAAAACATGCAAGGCTCACAAGCAGCAGCGCTAGGTAATAATCAATGGCTAATGGCGAGCGAAAGCCAGGGCTTATTACTTGCCGATAACGAGAAAAGCAATGTGCTGTTAGCCGGTAACTTTGAGTCAATTTCACTAAAACAATTATCAGCGCAGCAATTTATATTAGCCAGTCTTGATAAGAGCCAAGACAACGTAGCCATTTTTAAGCTGATAAAGAATGGCCAAACTTGGCAGCTAAATGAACTCACTCGTATTAGTCCGCCTCAAGCCCAGCCAGATGCTGTGTGTTTATTTAAAAACACCAATACCGAGACTGTATCAGCGTTTGTGCCGGATGTTCGCGGCTTGATCAGCGAAACGGTTATATATGATTTAGCCACTAACCAAGCTAAAAATATCGCAGTACGTGAATTTCCTGCGGTCACTGAGGCTTCAGGTTGTGCAGTAAATGACGACACAAAAACCCTGTATGTGGGTGAGGCAGAGCTCGGAGTGTGGGCCATTAATGCTGATGCAGAATCAGATGCCAATAAGCAACCTGTGGCTTTAGTACAGCCATACGGCGAATTAAAAACTGAAATCGGAGCTTTATCAGTATCACAAGACGGTACTTTATGGCTCAGCGCCACTGATGGTAATGTGGTTTATGCTTACCAAGCTCAAACAGACACGCTTAGCCAATGGTCACTGTCAGGTGAGTACACTATTGAGTCTGTTGCAGCAAGCTTTATTAATGACAATCAAGCGCAGCTAGTTTTGATTGATGATGAAACCGGCGCTTACATTCAAGCAAACGTTAACTACGCAGCGCAAACTTCTGTCTCAAATAGCAAAGTTGCTATGACTCACCTTCATGCCAGCGCACAAACCACACCGGTTGCAGCGTTTGGTGATGCAGCAGATGATCCGGCTATTTGGATAAATGAGCAAGATGCTAAAAACAGCTTAATTTTAGGCACAGATAAACGCCGTGGTTTGATGGTTTATGACCTTGCTGGCAACAAAGTACAGTCGCTTAATGTTGGCCGTTTAAATAACGTTGATGTGCGCCAACATCAAGGTATAAACAACGAAACCCATACGTGGATCACTGCCAGCAACCGTACGCTTAATAGCATTAGCGTATTTACTGTTGATGGCGATAACAAACTAAACCATGTAACAGAGGTCGCGACTAACCTACCTGAGATTTACGGTATGTGTATGTATTCGTCTGATTCTGGCCATTACGTATTTGTTAATGATAAATCAGGTTTATTTCAACAATACAAATTAACTGGTAATGCTAATTCCGTAACAGGTGAATTGGTCAGAGAATTTACCCTACCTAGTCAGCCAGAAGGCTGTAGTGCTGATGATAAACTAGGCCAATTATTTGCAGGCGAAGAAGATGCAGGAATTTGGTATATAGGTGCAGAGCCTACCGCTGGTAACAAAGCAGTAAAGCTACAAAGTGTTAATAAGCAACTGGTGGCAGATGTAGAAGGTATGGAAATTTATCATGCTAATGATGCTCGCTATTTAGTGGTATCAAGCCAAGGCGATAATAGCTATGTGCTTTACAACATATCAGATGATAAACAGCCTAATCTAAGCTTTGCAGGTAAGTTTAATGTAATTGCAAACCTAGATAAAGGCATTGATGGCGTAGGTGAAACGGATGGCTTAACCGTTACAGCAACGGCTTTACCAGGTTATCCTGAAGGCATGCTTATAGTGCAAGACGGCTATAACCGCATGCCATTACAACCACAAAACTTTAAGATTATTGACTGGCGCGAAGTGAAAAAAGCAATTAGATAATAGCTAGCTCTAAATATACTGATACACACTAAAACTTAAGTGTGTATCACGTTTAAGCCTTACTAAAATTTAACTAAAGATAATTTTTTATAAATGTATACTACACTTTATATCTATAAATTAATTGAGGTTATTATGCGGCTACCTTATTTCGCATCTTTATTTATCAGCATTGTATTTTGTACCAGCTCGCTTGCTAATGCCGAAGAACCACCAGAACTTCCGCCATTAAACCCCAAATATGAAGCAGAGCATGCCATGGTATTGGTTAATAAAGGTTCAAGTGTATACGCCATTAACATTCCAAGCTTTGAGCTTCCTTATGATATGCATGTTATGTACAAGGTAGATGTATCTGATATTCCATTTTTAGATTTAGTACGTGATGCTGAGTTAGTTACCGTAAAATCAAAGCCGTTTAATATTCAACGCTTAATGCGAGGCGAAGAAGTCGCGATTACCGCAGATGTGTATCTTGGAGATTTTAGACAAGGAGGTAGCTTAGTTTACAGTGATAAATTAATAGAGCTTAGCGAGCAGTTATTTACTCGTGAGCTAACTGATTTAAGTCCAGCCTCGAAATGGCAACAGTACGACATGGTTACGCTAAAAAATAACGAGCGCATTTACATTCACCAAATAACTCAGCCACCAAGCTATCATCATATTATGTTTGTTGATTTAAGTGGTGCCTGTTTACAAAAGTTTCGTACCTCAACTGAAGTGCCCTCTGCTGGTGAGCTCAATTATAAGTTTATAAATTGTGGCACATTGAAACCGATGTTTTATGATGCTGAAAGCTTAAGTAAATAAGCTTTATTTGAAAACGTGTTCAGCAATCAATTCAAGCCCAGCTTGCATCGCCAAAGTTGATTGCCCAGCAAATCCTAAACGTACATAACTGTGTTGCTTAGGTATTAAGCTACGTTCTGAGTCTTTAAAGTAAAATTCAGGCTCAACCTGTACATACACACCTTTACTTTGCAGTACTTGCTTTAATTGGTCCACCGGTTTATTTAAATTAACCCACATCGCCATGCCACCGTCGGGTTTTATATATTCAATTGGATAGCCTGATAATTGCAGCTGCGTTAGATAATCACCCATCGCTTCATAGCGCTGCTTATAGAGCTTTGTCATACGCTTTAAATGGCGTTCAAAACCACCTTCTTTCATCCAGTGTGCGACAGCTAATTGCATAATCACATCATTTTTATGGTTCATTAGCTGCTTCCATGCGGTTAATTGTGCGATTACCCCAGGCGCTGCACAGATATAGCCAATCCTTGCTGCTGAAAACATAATTTTTGAAAACGTTGATAGATATATCACAATGCCTGCGGGGTCATCGGCAGCCATGGGTTGCAAAGGCTGGCAACGGTAGTGAAATTCATGGTCGTAGTCATCTTCAATAATCATCACATTATGGGCATAACACAGCTGATAAATTTGTAAGCGCCGGGTGGGTGATAAGGTCACAGTCGTTGGGTATTGATGCAGTGGCGTTAAATACAGAAGTTTAATGGGATAGCGTTCAAGCTGAGTTTTAAAATCATCAACACACAACCCTTCATCATCTTGTTTTATATCTATAAGCTGCGCGCCACATGCTGCAAATGCTTTACGAGCAGGCGGGTAACCTAAGGTTTCGGTTGCAACATAATCGCCTTTATTAATAAAGGCTTTTGATACTAAAAAAAGCGCTTCTTGAGAGCCATTACACATAAGAATATCGGCTGTTTTTAGGTTTCGTGCTTTGTATAAATAATGACTAATTTGCGATTTTAAATTAGGCTCCCCAGCCACACTACCATAATGAAATTGGCTGGTATCTAAATGATTAAACACATGACTTACAGAGCGTTTAAATTCTTTATAGGGAAAGCGTGTTAAATCGGGTAAGCCTCCAGCAAAGTTATAAGCATAGTGATTTAAGTCCATTGTAGGTTCTGACACCGTAAGCGTGGTAGCAAACCGATACGGCTTAGGATCCAATGCTTGAGACTGGGCAGTGTTTATACTGTTTTGAATAGGCAATGTATTGGTAACGCTGTAGCCTGATCGTTCATAGGATTCCAACCATCCTTCTGCGACAAGAAGTTGTAGGGCATTCATTATTGTATGGCGGTTTAATCCGTACGCTTGTGCCATATCGCGTGCAGAGCAGAGTTTGCTGCCAGCGAGAATGTCCCCTTTTATAATCGACTCCCTAAGTGCATCTGCTATTTGCAGGTATTTAGCTTTACTCTGGCTAGTGAGCTTTATATTAAGTGGCTGCATAAACACTTTCCAAACTGGTATAGGTAAAAATTAAATTTTGGTTGTTTTTAACAAACCAATAAAGCGTACATTTGTTATGAATAAATAGCAAAATATGGGGCTTATAATGTTCACAACGCAAATTCATCAAACCAACAAGGTTGCCTTAGAGCCACTTAAACTCAAACATCTCGAGGGTCTATATCAAGCAGGTAAACACCCACAAGTTTGGCAGTGGGTATTAAGTAATTACACACAAACCCAAGTTAAGTTGGAGCAATGGTTTACACATAGCGCGCAGTTTAATCAAAACGAGCAAGTGGTTTTTGCCATTATTGATAAACATTCACAGCAAGTTGTTGGCACAACCCGTTTATTTAGGTTAGACAGTAACAACTTAAGCGCTGAAATTGGCCATACTTTTATTAGCTTCACTGCACAGCGAACATACGTAAATACGCATGCAAAATATTTACTTCTGAGATATGCATTTAATCAACTTAATTTAGTACGGATTAGTTTTAATACCCATGAGCACAATCAACAATCACGCAATGCCATTGCCCGTTTAGGCGCTAAGTTTGAAGGAATAGCCCAAAAAGACCGACGTCTAGAAGATGGTTCATATCGCAACACCGCAAAATTCAGCATTATTGACGAGCAATGGCCAGCTATAAAGTTACGACTTGAGGAGCTATTATAATGTACCCACCCGAGCACTTTATGCAAAAAAATACCGAGCAATTGCATGCGCTTATTAATAATTTTCCATTAGCAACAATTTTTATGCCCTGCTCAAATAGTCAATTAAATAACATTTGTCATGTACCTATGTTATTCAACTCTTTAGAAAATATGTTTATTGCACATGTAGCAAAGCATAATCCACTATCAAAGCTTGATAATAAACAGGTGAATTTACTCTTTAATAGTGACAATTGCTATTTATCACCCTCCTATGCGGATAATCAAACATTGCCTAGCTGGCTTTACGCATCGGTGTTAGTGACTGCAAAAGTACATATTATTAAAGATGAGCTAAAAAAAGATCTCGTAATGCGAACCCTTACTAGTCATTTTGAGAAAACATTTGAGCCTGAGTGGAAAATTAATGAAGTGCCTGAGCAGCATCGCAATACAATGTATCAACACCTGAGTTTTATAGAGCTTACGCCAATTCACTGGTAAGGTAACTTCAAACTCAGTCAAAATAAATCAGCCGCTATAAGAAATAAAATAAAACAAAGTCTGGTAGATGCCAATAAGCACTCAATAGCGGCCTTGTTTTAGGAATGAAAAAAGGCTCCTCGCAATGCTCAGAGCCTTTGGTTAACTTTGGGAATTAACTCGGTTCATTGATCAGATGATGATCAGTTTAGCGCCACTAACTGTGGCGCAATTGTTTGATAATCTACCGCCATGGCAATACTCAAAGCGGTAATATTAATAATTGAAAACGCAAACACTTGGCGTGCCCAACGGGTGGTGTCTATGTTGTAGCGATACCCTCTAAGTGCCATGAGTAACCACCAAAAACTAGTGATACAGGCAACGGCCATAAAGGCAGCACCGGTATAACCACTAATTGGCAATAGCATCACCACTAAAGCATATACGGCAATATAAAGCACAATATGGCGCTTAGCTTTATTAACACCTTGTGCCACGGGCAATACTGGAATATTAGCGGCTTGGTAATCCTTAAAGCGAAAAATAGCAATTGCATATGAGTGCGGCATTTGCCACAAACTAAACATCACCAGCAGTATTAATGCGCCCATATCGAACACACCCGTAACGGCGCAATAGCCAACAACAGGTGGAACTGCGCCCGACAGACTACCAATAAAGGTGCCGTAAACAGAGTTGCGTTTCATGTAGAGGCTGTAAACCCCTACATAGATGACATAGCCAAAGGCGGCAAAAAATACCGCCGCTTGAGTGGTAAAGGCGATTAATAAGCCAAAGCCAATTAGCCCTAATAACACGCCATGGCTTAAAGCGGCTTTTGCAGACATTTCGCCCGTTACAGTCACACGTGAGCGAGTACGCGCCATGGCAACATCAATGTCTCTATCAATAACATTGTTTATGGCACATCCCGATGCAACAACAAGCGATAAACCAACCAAGGTAACCAACATTAACCATGGGTCTATATCACCGCGGGCGGCGAGTAAAAAACCACCGGCAACGCTGATCAAATTCCCCATAATAATACCTGGCTTAGTAACAGCTAAATAACGACGAAACATCTGAAACCTCTAATACATCATCATTGCGTTTGATTCATAAATGATCCAAACAGACAGTCCAACCACCATGACGATGATCAACGCGCTAAACAAGAAGGTAAAGGTATTTGCTTTACCTTCATCAGTGGTGAAATTAAGGTGTAAAAAGTATTTTAAATGCACCCAAATTTGCACGATTGCTAAAGTAACAATACTCCAAAGCGTGGTGACCTTTGAAAAGTCGCCCTCCATCACCATCCAAAATGGAATGGCCGTTAAAATCACTGATAAGACAAAGCCAATCAGGTATGTTTTAACACTACCATGTGATTGATCATGATGTTGGCTTTGCATTTGCTCTAAAGCATGTGTTTCGCTATGGCTCATTACATTGCCCCCATTAAATAAACAACGGTAAATACACAAATCCACACAATATCTAAAAAGTGCCAAAATAAGCTTAAGCAACTTAAGCGCGTGACGGTTTGTTTACCTAAACCGCGCTTAATCACCTCAATCATCATTATGCTCATCCAGATAAGGCCTGCAGTTACATGTAAACCATGCAAGCCCACTAATGAGAAAAACGATGTTAAAAAAGCACTTTGCTGTGGGCCATTGCCATGAACAATTAAATGATGAAACTCATAAATTTCCATACCAATAAACACCGCGCCTAAACAAAAAGTGACCGCGAGCCAACCAAGCGTCAGCGCCTTTTTTTGCCCTTGAGCGGCAATCATGGCAAAACCAAAAGTAATACTACTTATAAGTAGCGCCGCAGTTTCAACGGCAACAAAATCAAGCTCAAAAATATCTTTGCCCGATACACCGCCTGCGGTGTTCATATAAAGCACTGCGTAGGTTGCAAAAAATGAGGCAAATAAAAGGCAATCGGTCATTAAATAAAGCCAAAAGCCAAAGATTGTATCGCCTGAGGTATCGTGATGTTCATGCGTATGATTTACGCTATGAGGCTCTAAATTTACATGGCCTTGAGTTGCAGATAACGTACTCATGCGCTTACCTCCTTCGTGTTACTGGCAATATGCGCGCCTTCAATTTGTAATATTTCATCGTTTTGCACGTAGTAATCTACATCACTGGTGTAAGCACGGTTAATAAACAGCGCAATCGCGCCAATAAAACCAAGCCCTGCTAGCCACCAAATATGCCAGATCATGGCAAAACAAAACGCCGTTAAACTCGCAGCAATAAACACACCCGATGCGGTATTTTTTGGCATATGAATTGGGCTATAGCTAGATTTACCTTGATAAGCTAGGCCTTTTTCTTTCATATCAGTCCATGTATCAATATCATCAACATGCGGGATTTCAGCAAAGTTATAGTATTGCGGTGGTGATGACGTTGACCATTCAAGGGTGTGACCGTTCCAAGGATCGCCAGTGGTATCATCAAGCGCTTCGCGGTTTTTAAAGCTCACATATAGCTGAATAACTTGGCAAATAATACCGAACATAATAATCACGGCACCCACCGCAGCAATATAAAGCCAGATATTCCAATCAGGATTATTAGAGTGGTTTAAGCGACGCGTCATGCCTAAAAAGCCGAGTACGTACAATGGCATAAAGGCTACGAAGAAACCGATTAACCAACACCAAAATGACGCTTTACCCCAACGCTCATCAAGCTTAAAGCCCATTGCTTTTGGAAACCAAAAAACAAACCCGGCTAAGTAGCCAAATACTGCGCCACCAATAATGGTGTTATGAAAATGAGCGATTAAGAATAAGCTGTTATGCAATACATAATCGGCACCAGGGATTGCCAGTAATACCCCCGTCATACCACCAATACTGAAGGTAACCATAAAACCAAGCGTCCAAAGTACCGGTACAGTAATGCGCAAACGGCCACGGTAAATAGTAAACAACCAACTAAATAACTTAACCCCAGTAGGCACAGCTATGACCATGGTCATCACCCCAAAGAAGGCATTTACATTCGCGCTTGACCCCATAGTAAAGAAGTGGTGTAACCATACAATAAAGCCAAGAATAGAAATGGCACCGCTGGCATATACCATCGATTTATAACCAAATAAGCGTTTACCAGTGAAGGTCGATACTATTTCAGAGAAGATACCAAAAGCTGGTAATACTAAAATGTATACCTCTGGGTGACCCCATGCCCAAAACAGGTTGATATACATCATGGCGTTTCCGCCTGCTTCATTAGTGAAGAAGTGAAAATCTAAATAACGGTCTAGCGTTAGCATGGCAAGCACTGCGGTTAAAATTGGAAATGATGCCGCAATTAAGATATTTGCCCATGTACATGCCCATGTGAAAATTGGCATTTTCATCAGTGTCATACCAGGGGCACGCATTTTAAATACTGTCACTAGGAAGTTAACAGCGGTTAATAGCGTACCGAGCCCCGATATTTGCAAGGCCCAAATATAATAATCGACCCCCACCCCAGGGCTGAAAGTCAACTCCGACAACGGTGGGTAAGCAACCCAGCCTGTTTTAGCAAATTCACCAAATATCAGCGATAGATTTATTAAAATGGCGCCACTGGCAGTAAACCAAAAACTTAAATTATTTAAAAATGGAAAAGCCACATCGCGAGCACCAATTTGCAGTGGTACAACAATATTCATTAAACCAATCATAAATGGCATCGCCATAAAGATGATCATAATAACGCCATGGGCGGTGAATATTTGGTCGTAATGTTCTGGTGGCAGGTAACCTGGTGCGCCACTGGTAGCAAGCGCTAACTGCGCACGCATCATAATAGCATCTGAAAAACCACGAAACAGCATGATTAGCGCTAATAAAATGTACATAACGCCTAAGCGTTTATGATCAACCGAGGTGATCCAGTCGCGCCAAAGCACACCCCATTTTTTATATTTTGTTATTAGCCCAGCTATAATAAGCCCGACAACAGCAATCACCGCCATGGTCACCATGATAATAGGTTCATGAAACGGAATTGCATCTATAGATAATTTACCTAAAAACGACATGATTATTCCTCGCCCTGGCTGTGTGATGATGGCATTAAATGATTACCCATTGCCTGATGCTCATTACTCATCTGCTGATGTTTACCCATCGAGTGGTGTTTTTTGTTCATATCGCCATGCGCCTGCATGTATTTCATCACTATGGTATGAAATAAACCGTCATCAACCTTGCCATAATAAGCGACGGGATTGTTTTCACTCGCTTTGGCAAGCTCAACATAATTGGCATGAGTAAGGCTATTAGCGTTGGTTTTAACCTGTTCAACCCACTGGTTAAAGTCCGCTTTTGTTGGTGTTGCGATGGCATTAAATTTCATACCAGTAAAACCCGCACCACTGTAATTAGCCGAAAAGCCTTTAAACGTGCCTGGCTCATTAGCGATTAAATGCAGCTTAGTTTCCATGCCCGCCATTGAGTAAATTTGACTACCTAACTGGGGAATGAAAAACGAGTTCATGGTACTTTCTGACGTGATTTTGTATTCAACCGGAACATTAGCAGGAAATACCAATTCGTTTACCGTAGCAATACCTTGCTCAGGGTAAATAAATAACCACTTCCAATTAAGTGACACCACTTCAACAGTTAAGTGTTCACCTTTACCCTCTATCGGTTTATAAGGGTCAAGCTCTTGAGTTGACTGCCAGGTGATCACACCTAAAATAACAACAATAACAATAGGAACCGCCCATACAACAGCCTCAATCTTATTAGAGTGAGCCCATTTTGGTGCGTAAATTTCATGGTTTTGTGTGTCTCTGTATTTCCAAGCAAAATATAAAGTCATCACAATAACGGGGATCACAACTAACAACATAAGCACAGTGGCGATGATGATCAGATTTTTCTCATCAATACCTATCTGCCCTTTTGGGTCGAGTACCCCGCCATTACAGCCTGATAAAATCAGCGCCATACTAGCTAAAGCAATATTAAAAAGGTTACGAATTAACAAGGGACTATCCTAAAACCTAAAGAGTTTTTATTAGCTGCCAAAAATATTTAGCAACGATATTTGATAAAAACCCAAGTTAATTAAGATTGAATTACAAATAATGCAGAGCGAATGCAAGCATGAAGTATTGACTACTGGCTTAATAAAAAACACCTAGCAGAACCAACCCAGCTTTTTTAAACACATTAATATAACGCAATAAAAATTAACTTGGGTGAGGTGTGGTTGGCTGAGAGTGTGTAAAAACACTAAGCTACAATGAAAGTAATCGTTATTTACAGCAAGAATAAATAATTAGATACCACAGGTGTAACCTATACCCATAAAAATTAATGGGTAAACAGACAACCTGTAAAGCTAGGTGGAGCACGACAACCATGTGCAGCTTGCACGGGTTGCTGAACTTTAGCCTCGCTAAAAGCAAAGGCTGCTTTACGGAGGATTATTCCAGCACGACGCGCTGGAAACATGTGGAACAATAGCCAACAAAGGCCAATAAGTAACTGACACGATAAGATAGGATGAGCTAAAAATTCGGCAATAGTCAGTAATAATGGCTCTATAAAAAAGCCATCACTGATCAATGCTTCAAGCCTAAAGGCATCCTCGATAGCGCCACTAAGCAACATAACGGCATTAAAAACTAATAATGTTACAGCCACACTCACGCCTCTTTTCGCTTTATTAAAGCGCTCATGCAACACTGACTTACCTAAGGTAAGCAAAGCGCTGGTATGAAACAAAGAAAATGAGTTCAAAAACATTAACCTATTAAAATGACTAATAACAAAATTAGGTATACCGTGGCAACAAAAACAAGTTGCAGCCGTTAAGCCTTATACAGTGACATGAAATACAGTCTCAACGCATTAGCACTATTTTGCTAAGCTAGATTTGATCCGCATCAATAGAACTTTCAAAACTTACTGAAAGTTCGGGCATGAGTATAACAAAGAGAGTTTTCTGTTCAAGATAAAAACACGATTATTTTATCAGCTGGTGATTTATTTATGGCGATATAAATAAAAAACCTCCCGTAGTGAGCTACGAGAGGTTTTTTGTTTAAACAGAAATAAATCTATTTAAAGAATTTGGTTTTCTTTCCATACTTGCTCTTTGGCTAGACGCTTTTTGCGTTTATCGCATGGATCATCGCAATCACATGCTTTATCAATACCTACAGAGCCTAAGCCTCCGCAGCTACTCGCCATCGATTTTCTTTGAACTATCATGCCTATCGCCATCGCAGCGACAATTAAAATAAGTAAGCCAAAGGTTAGAAAAAAAAGTGACATTGCTTAGCCCCTATTGTTCAGCAATAAAATGAGCTCAAATAGCGTATTTGAGCTCTTTACATTATATACCCTCATGCTAAGGATATAAACCTAAAGACTATAAATAAGGCTTAAACGCAGGACTTGAATAAGTGACTAAACCATCAGGCGATTTGGCAATTAAATACACTGGTAAATCATGCTGCTGCGCATAACGTTGTGCTTTTTCCATTCCCATAACCGTTAAAGCAGTCGCTAAACCGTCGGCCGTCATAGCGCTAGGGTGTAAAACTGTAACAGAAACTAAGTCATGCTTAATTGGCATCCCTGTCATAGGATCAATAAGATGAGTATAGGTTTCGCCATCCATAGTATAAAAGATTCGATAATCACCCGAGGTGGCAATACCGTTATTACCTGGTGCAAGTACACGGTGTACTTTTCGCTCACCTGGGTTAGCATCAGGTTGTTCAATTGCTATTCGCCATGCTTGATTGTCTGGTTTTGTACCAGCAATACGTAACTCCCCGCCAATCTCAACCATGTAATCTGTAATGCCTTTGCTTTGTAATAGCTCAGCCACTTTATCAATACCATAGCCTTTTGCTGTAGCTGAAAACGACAATTCTAAATCAGCCATCGTTTTTGCTAAGCCTTGCTCGTTAAGGACCAACTTATCTATACCAATGTTATTGATCATATTTGCCAGAGCTTCATTCGTTGGGCGCTTTGTTGGTTTTTTATCTGGGCCAAACCCCCATAAATCTATCAACGGCCCCATAGTCACATCTAGGGTCTTAGTTGAATTACCTATACGCATAGATTCACTAATAACTGCCCTGAAGTCATCACTGATTGGCATTACTTCGTTGGCATCTAAACGGTTAAAGGTGTTTATTTCTGAATCTTCGATATAGGTCGACATAGACTGGTTGATATCAACTAAAACCGCATCGATTTCTGCTTGTACTGCTTGGGGGTCAACTTGCTCAGCGTAAAACTTAATGTGGTAAGTTGTACCCATCGTTTTACCTTCTAAGTAGGTTTCCTCTGGGACTGATTTTCCACATCCAGATAACAGTAAAGTCAGCGTGATTATAAATAAGGCGATTATGCCCTGGGGAGTATTTACTTTGTTCATAACAACCCTACTTAATAGGTTAAAAATTAATATAAAAAAGCCTCGTCACATAAAATGCGACGAGGCTGGTATTTTAACTAAATTTAATCAGTTTGGGTATTAGCCACCGAAATCATCTAGTAAGATGTTTTCTTCTTCAACACCTAAGTCTTTAAGCATAGTGATAACAGCCGCATTCATCATTGGAGGACCACACATGTAGAACTCACAATCTTCAGGCGCTTCGTGATCTTTAAGATAGTTCTCAAATAACACGTTATGGATAAAGCCAGTGTAGCCTTCCCAGTTATCTTCTGGTTGCGGATCTGAAAGCGCAGTATGCCAAACGAAGTTTTCGTTTTGCTCAGCTAGGCCGTCAAAATCTTCAACATAGAACATTTCACGTTTAGAACGCGCACCATACCAGAAACTAATTTTACGCTTAGAGTTTAAACGCTTAAGTTGGTCAAAGATATGTGAACGCATTGGTGCCATACCTGCACCACCACCTACGAATACCATTTCAGCGTCTGTGTCTTTAGCGAAGAACTCACCAAATGGACCAGAAATAGTTACTTTATCACCTTCTTTAAGTGACCAAATGTACGAAGACATTTTACCACATGGTAGGCTTAGGTTTCTTGGCGGCGGCGTAGCGATACGCACGTTAAGCATGATGATGCCTTCTTCTTCTGGGTAGTTAGCCATTGAGTAAGCACGAATTGTTTCTTCGTCTACTTTTGACTCCAGATCGAAGAAACCAAAATGGTTCCAATCGCCACGATACTCTTCAGGAATATCGAAATCTGCATATTTAACATGGTGAGCTGGCGCTTCGATCTGGATGTAACCACCCGCACGGAACGGCACTGACTCGCCATCAGGAATTTGTAGCTTAAGTTCTTTAATGAACGTCGCTTTGTTATCGTTAGAGATAACTTCACAATCCCATTTTTTAACACCGAAAATTGACTCTTCAAGTTCAATTTCCATGTCGTTTTTAACATTAACCTGACACGCTAGGCGACAACCTTCACGTGCTTCACCTTTAGAGATGTGGTCAAGTTCAGTTGGCAGAATATCACCGCCGCCTTCTTTAATGTGTACGCGACACTGGCCACAAGAGCCACCGCCACCACATGCAGAAGATACGAAAATACCTGACTCAGATAGTGCACCTAATAGCTTACTACCTGCTGATGTTTTAATGGCTTTGTCTGCATCGCCATTAATGCCGATGATGATATCACCGCTTGCAACTAGCTTAGATTTAGCACCAATGATGATTAAAACTAGTATTACAACGATAGCGATAAAAACACCAACGCCTAAGAAAATATCCATGATTGACCTCGCTATTATTACAGTGAAATACCAGAGAATGACATAAAGCCAAGACCCATCAAGCCAACAGTGATGAAGGTAATACCTAAACCACGTAAACCATCTGGTACGTCTGAATACTTCATTTTCTCACGGATACCTGCAAGTAATGTAATTGCAAGCGCCCAACCCACACCAGCGCCAATACCATAAACAACAGACTCACCGAAGTTATAGTTACGCTCAACCATGAAGGCTACCGCACCAAAAATTGCACAGTTAACTGTGATTAGTGGTAGGAAAATACCTAATGCGTTGTAAAGTGGTGGGAAGAACTTATCTAATGCCATTTCAAGAATTTGCACTAGTGCTGCAATAACACCAATGAAAGTTAAGAAACGTAAAAAGCTAAGATCTGCTTCTGGGTAACCAAGCCACTCTAGTGAACCTGGTGCTAATACCGCATGGTAAACCAAGTTGTTAACCGGTACTGAAATACCTAATACAACAATAACCGCTACACCTAGGCCAATTGATGTAGTTACTTTTTTAGACACGGCTAAGAAAGTACACATACCTAGGAAGAATGCTAACGCTAAGTTTTCAATAAAAACGGCTTTTACAAATAAACTAATATAATGTTCCACTTATCGCCCCTTACGCTTTAGCTTCTACTTGGTCTTTCTTATAAGTACGAAGTACCCAAATGAATAAACCAATGATGAAGAATGCACTCGGTGGTAAGATCAATAGACCCATAGGTTGGTACCAACCACCATTTTGTACTAATGGAATAATATCAACACCAAATAGTGAACCTTTACCGAATAACTCACGAATAAAGCCAACAGTAAGTAACACTACAGAGTAACCTAAGCCATTACCTATACCATCAAGGAAAGACATTAATGGCGGCGACTTCATTGCATAAGCTTCAGCACGACCCATTACGATACAGTTAGTAATGATTAGACCAACGAATACTGATAACTCTTTTGCCGTAGCGTAAGAGAAAGCTTGTAGTACTTGGTCAACCACGATTACTAATGATGCAATAATCGTCATCTGTACGATGATACGTACTGATGAAGGGATATGGTTACGAATAGTCGAGATAAAAAGGCTAGAGAATGCAGTTACCAAGGTCAATGCAATTGACATGATTAATGCATTTTTTAAGCTAGACGTTACCGCTAGCGCAGAACAAATACCAAGTACTTGTAATGCGATTGGGTTGTTAGCGAAAACTGGACCAAATAGGACCGCCTTCATTTCTTTAGTATCAGCCATTAGTTCAATGCTCCTTTACGTACTTTCGCAAGGAAAGGGCCAAAGCCATTTTCGCCAGTCCAAAAATCAACTGCATGGTCAACACCATTAGACGTTAATGTAGCACCTGAAAGACCATCGATCTTATGCTCATCACCGGCTGCAGTCCCTTTAACGATTTGGATTGGTAACTCTTTACCTTCCCACGTTGCAGTCCACTGTGGGTTTTGAATTTCACCACCTAGACCAGGTGTTTCGTTATGTTTGTAGAAAATGATGTCTTTAATAGTTTCGCCATCGCTTTCAAGCGAGATAAAACCGTACATTAAACCCCATAAACCATAACCCTGAATAGGAAGGATGATTGCATCAGTAGAGCCATCGTCTTTTTTAGAGATATAAACAGGCGCACGCTTGGTAATACGTTGAATACCGGCGATGTCTTTAATACCATTCTCTTTTAAAGATTTACTTAAATCAGCATCGTATTTGCTTTTTTCAAAGTCAAAATCTTCTACCGGCTCAGCAAACTCACCACTTTGCATATCAACAAAGCGAGTTTCGATTTTAGCATCAAACGTTTCGGCAACGTTATCAACTTTGCCAATACCAGCAGCAGCTAAGATATTGCTTTGAATATCTTTTGCTTTATTTGCTTTTTGCAGAGGGCGTAGTTGTACAGACGTTAGCGATACAATAACTGCACACACTAAACATAATGAGACAACAACAGCTAGCGTTTTGCCAATTGATTCGTTATTACTAGACATTACGTGCCAACCTCCGCTTGATATTAGCTTGCACTACAAAGTGATCGAATAAAGGTGCAAACAAGTTAGCAAATAAGATTGCTAGCATGATGCCCTCTGGGTATGCAGGGTTAACAACACGGATCATGATAACCATAAAGCCAATAAGCGCACCGTATGCTAATTTACCTTTATCAGTAAATGCAGCAGATACAGGGTCAGTTGCCATAAAGAACATACCGAATGCAAAACCACCTAATACCATATGCCAGTACCAAGGCATAGCAAACATAGCATTAGTTTCAGAACCAATAGTATTTAGTATTGATGAGGTTACTACCATACCTAGGAATACACCTAGCACGATACGCCAAGACGCGATGCGCACGTAAATTAGGAATAAACCACCAATAAGTACAGCTAGTGTAGACGTTTCGCCCATAGAACCTTGAATGAATCCGTAAAACGCATTCCACCAAAGCTCAATATCAGTCGCGTAATTTAACGTACCAGCAAACGCTTGACCAAGCATAGTCGCGCCAGAGAATGAATCTACGGCAGTCCATACTGTGTCACCTGAAATTTGTGCAGGGTATGCGAAGAATAAAAACGCACGACCAGCAAGCGCAGGGTTTAAGAAGTTACGGCCTGTACCACCAAATATTTCTTTTGCGATAACTACACCAAAAGTAATACCTAGCGCAACTTGCCATAAAGGAATCGTTGCAGGCAGAATTAATGCGAACAATACAGAAGTTACGAAGAAACCTTCATTAACTTCATGCTTACGCACAGAAGCAAATAACACTTCCCAGAAACCACCAACAATAAAGGTAGTTGCATAAATAGGTAGGAAGAAACAGGCTCCGTAGAACATTTTCGCCCCCCAGCCTGCATCAACGGTTAATTCACCGCCAAGTAACTGGAATAAACCTACTTGCCAAATATTCGCTAGCTCAAAGCCATTACCAAGTGCAATTGCAGCTTGATGGCCAATATTGAACATACCAAAGAACATGGCAGGGAACGTCGCCATCCACACTAAAATCATCATGCGTTTTAGGTCGATGTTATCACGAACGTGAGTTGAACCTTTATTTACATAACCTGGCGTGTAAAAAATAGTCGCAGCAGCTTCATACAGCGCGTACCATTTTTCATGCTTACCACCTGGTTCAAAATGTGGTTCGATATCTTCTAAGAAAGTTTTTAAGCCCATTTTAGCCTTCCTTCTCGATCGTAGTTAAGCAATCGCGTAGGGCTGCGCCGTACTCGTATTTGCCAGGACAAACGAAGGTGCATAACGCTAAATCTTCTTCATCTAATTCAAGCGCACCTAATGAAATTGCACTGTCTAAATCACGAGACAATAAGTCACGTAATAAAAGCGTTGGCAAAATATCAAGTGGCATAACACGCTCATAGCTTCCAAGTGGAACCATGGCACGTTTTGAACCGCCTGTAGACGTTGTCATTTTAAATAAACGACTCGGTGTAAGGTGAGACAAGAATGTACGCGTTACAGAGAATTTATCACTACCTGGTGCAATCCAGCCAAACAACTCTTTTTCGCGACCTTCAAGTAATACAGATACTTGAACGTGGTAACGGCCTAAGAATGCATGAACACCAGACGACGTAGCACCTGCAAGTACAGAACCAGAAATAACACGGTTATCACCGTCTTCTAATTCACCTGCTACTAAGTCATCTAATGAAGCACCTAATTGTGTTTTCACTAAACGAGGATTCTTAACACGCGGACCTGCAAGCGAAATCACACGGTCTGTGTAAATTTCACCAGTAAGGAAAAGGTGACCATACGCAATAACGTCTTGGTAACCAATGTGCCAAACTTGCTTACTAGCAGATACTGGGTCAAGGTGATGGATATGAGTGCCAACAAGGCCAGCTGGGTGCACGCCACCAAACTCATGTACTTCTACTTGAGCAATAGGTGAACTAGGAACTTGACTGCCTGCTTGCTTACAAACAAATACTTTGCCATCGGTTAAACGTGACACAACAGCCAAACCTGCTTCAAACGCTTTCGCATTTTCAGCAATAACTACTGCAGGATCTGCAGCAAGTGGATTGGTATCGATAGCTGTCACAAAAATAGAGCTAGGATTTGCATCCAACGCCGCTATTTTACTAAATGGGCGAGCACGAAGTGCTGTCCATTGACCCGATTGAACTAGTACTTCTTTAGCTTTTTCACGGTCTAAGCTATTAAGCTCAGTTTCCGAGAAAGAACCAAAGGTGATTTGCTCACTGCCGTTTACTTCAATAACAACAGATTGCAGAACACGTTTAGCACCGCGATTAATTTCTTTTACTGTACCAGAAGCTGGTGCAGTAAATAATACGCCTGGGTTCTTTTTATCTTCAAAAAGTACCTGGCCTTTTTTGACTTGGTCATCCACACGAACATGCATGGTTGGACGCATACCGATAAACTCTTCACCTAGCACAGCTACACGTTTGACGGCAGAACCATCATGAATAACTTGCTGAGGTGCGCCCTCTAAGGGTAAATCCAGACCTTTTTTTATATTGATCATACGCACTTGCACTACATTAACGGAAAGAAACTGAAAAATCGTACCAACCACGCCGCTATTTGTATTATTGCAAGCTATAAAATGACTCGCTATAGATACCAAACAAGCAGCGCAGTAAAACTCCTCACATATTGCTTTGATTTTAACATTATTGTGACTGACTATGCGAGTGTATTTATGAAAATTATACGAGAGAAACGTTTATTTAGTTTTGTAATTCATAATTAATAAAATACAAGCTAGACCAAAGTGGTAAATAAACCAACAAATAGCAAAATTTTTTTCAAATCAAGGCTAAAAAACAAAAAAGTCGCACTAGGCGACTTTTTCAAAATTGCATTACTAGCTACAGATTAATCAATCATATTTGCAATTGGCGCAACAGGATTAACATCTTGCTCGTAATCAACCGTATCAATGCCAAAACCAAATAGGCGTAAAAACTCATTATGGTAGCCCACGTAATCCGTTAACTCATCAATTGAACTTGTGTCTACACTATCCCAAATAGTTTGAACACGTGCTTGAACGTCATCTTCCAGCTCTTTGTAGTTTTGGAATAAATGTCCGCCCTCATCAAAACGTGGTGAATCACCGTATAGGTTTTCATTAAATAACGCATGAATTTGCTCAATTGTGCCCTCGTAAGTGCCATCAGCCTTCATCACTTTAAATAGTGCCGAAATGTAAAGCGGCATTATTGGGATTGCCGAGCTTGCTTGGGTAACAACCGCATTAAGTGAAGAAACGTACGCTTCGCCATTTAAATCTTCGGTAGCTGCTTTAATAGCTGCAGTGGCACGGTCTAGATCTTCTTTTGCCTTACCTATGGTTGCATGCCCATATATTGGCCAAGTTAGTTCTTTACCAATGTATGTGTAAGCCGTTGTTTTAAAGTTATCTGCTAGTACATCAGCGTCTTTAAGGGCGTCAATCCACATTTCCCAGTCTTCGCCACCCATTACTTTAATGGTGTTGTCGATATCGTCTTGGTTTGCTGCTTCAACAGTTACTTCATCAATTTCACGCTTTGACGTATTTAAGTTTTTAGTCGTTACCGCATTACCAATTGGCTTAAGTGTTGAAGAAAACACTTCCCCTGTATTTGGATCAGTACGACGAGGTGATGCTAAGCTGTAAATAATACAGTCAACTTTACCTAATTCAGCTCTAATGGTGTCGATTGTTTTTTGTTTAATTTCGTTAGAAAACGCATCACCATTAATATTTTTAGACCATAAGCCTTCAGCTTCAGCGGCTGCTTGAAATGCCGCCGTGTTGTACCAACCCGCAGAGCCTGTTTTACGTTCAGTGCCTTCTTTTTCAAAGAACACACCCAATGTTTTAGCGCCACCACCAAATGCAGCGGTAATACGAGATGCAAGGCCATAACCTGTAGACGCACCAATAACTAATACATTTTTAGGCGCATTTTTTAATGCTCCTTGCTGCTTAACAAAATTAATTTGTTCTTGAACATGCTCTGCACAGCCAACTGGGTGTGCATTGGTGCAGATAAATCCGCGAATTTTAGGCTTAATGACCATTGATCATCCTATATCTTTTACAATAAAAATTAGCGCTAGTTTAAAGGCTAAAACAAAAAAAACTGATCTGATCAGTTACGCACTGCTCAAACCACCTTCTAGCTACCTGTTAACCAATTTTTGAGCCACCCATACAATTAGGCGATTGCGGTGCCTCTCCGTCGTGCTCGGTAAACTCTTCAGGAGTGTATGTGTGCATAGCAAGCGCATGAATATGGTTTGCTAACTCATCTTTTAAAATTTCATTAATTTCACGATGACGCTGCAATAGTCGCTTACCAGCGAATTCTTCACTGACTACAATCACTTTAAAGTGAGATTCAGTCCCCGCACTGTGCATATGGCTTTCGTTAATAACATTTAAATGCTTACACGCAATAGCATTTGCTAGCTTGTCACGTATTTGTTGTTGCATTGACATAAAAACCACCCTCAAAATTCAGTTATATGGTTACTATAACAACTGCGGCTACACCATGGCTAATGCTATTTAAGTAATGTAGCGAAACGTTAAACTGATCCGCGGGTGTTTAAGTGTTGTTTGTTTTGGTAGCGCATGCTGGTAATTTTGTTGGCTCTGTCCGCTCATTATTAAACAACTACCACTTTGTAATTTGATGTTAGTAATGCTGTTGCTTACTTTGTGTTTAAGTTTAAATAACCGTTCTGCACCAAGCGACACACACGCTATGGTAGGCTCAGGCCCTAGCTCAGCCTCGTCATCGCTATGCCAACCCATACAATCGTGGCCATCCCGATAATAATTAACCAAAATTGAGTTAAATGGTTGCTGTAGGTGATTTTCTAAACGTGTTCGCATGGCAAGTAATACGTCTGGCCAAGGCTCTAAGTCGAGTTTATGCCCAGAATAACCGTACTCAAGATTTTCTTCGCTGATAAAACATTGTAGCCTAGGTATTGGCCCCGTTTTACCAAACACTGTAATGTTTGGCTGTTGCCAATTTAGGTTTTGCTGCAAATAATAAAATAAATCGAGGCTTTTTTGTGCGCTAAGTACCTTACTTTGATAAGAAAAGCCATTTGGTAACAGTTGGGGGTTGGCGTTTGGCGGTTGCATGTTAGAATTTACCTATCATTTGATTACCGATCATTAAACTATTATGACTACGCAAGCTACGCTCGGCGATAACACTTTTACTCTTGAACGCTTTCCTTTGGATCAAAAAAACCGCAGCTTACAAGCGTGGGATTCAGCAGACGAATACCTTATTGACTATGTTAATGAACACTACCCTGATTGTCGCTCGTTACTGATCTTAAACGACAGTTTTGGTGCACTTAGCTGTTACTTTAGCAAGCAACAATTAACAGTTTGTTCAGTAAACGACTCATATATTAGCCATCAGGCAGCTGCTTATAACTTAGCGGAAAACAAAATCGCGACGACTGCGTTTAGCCAGCTTGATAGTTTATCGGCTCTACCTGAGCAAGTAGACCTAGTGTTGATAAAAGTACCACGCACGTTGGCTTTTTTACAATATCAGCTATCTGAATTAAGCGAGGTGCTCGCGCCAGATACGCCAGTTATTGGTGCTGCAAAAACTAAAGACGTGCATAACTCTACTATTAAAGCATTTGAAAACTTTATTGGTGAAACGAAAACAAGTCTTGCAGTAAAAAAATCACGTTTAATTATTAGCCAAGCCGCTGGCGGTTATAAAGGCGCAGATTTCCCAGTCAGCTGGCCACTTGAAGGCACTGATTTTACAATAAGCAATCATGCAAATGTGTTTTCGCGTGATTCACTTGATATAGGTGCGCGCTTCTTTTTTAATTATTTGCCACAAACAAATAAAGCCAAAAATATTATAGATTTAGGCTGTGGTAATGGCGTGGTTGGCTTAATGACATTAGCGCGCTGCCCTAATGCTAGTATTAGCTTTGTTGATGAGTCGTATATGGCGGTTGAATCAGCTCGACTCAACATTGAATTAAACATGGAAGACAAGTTTGAACAATGTACCTTTATAGAGAATGATTGTTTAACCGACTTTGAACGTGAAAGTGCCGATATTGTATTGTGTAATCCGCCATTTCACCAAGCACAAGCGGTTACCGACCACATCGCGTGGCAAATGTTTAAACAAGCAAAAGACACATTAAAAGAAGGTGGCGAGCTGCGTATTATTGGCAATCGTCATTTAGATTATCATGACAAACTAAACCGTATGTTTGGTAACTGTACTTTATTAGGCTCTAATAAAAAGTTTGTGGTACTCAGCGCAACTAAAAATAGTGGAACGTTATAAATGAAACTCATAAAGATATTATTGAGCTGTTGTACTTTAGTGGTTTTTTCGGGATGTGCCAATCAGCCTAATCAGCTTATTCTCAACCCTGTGTATAAAAGTGGACAAATAAGCTCAATCAATAACAGCTTAAACACCAGCGTGATTGATTTACGTGGTGACAGTGCAACCTTAAAGCTTATTGAATCAAGCAAAACAAAAACCATTGCCAGCACGGGTATTACTGAGTCAGTTAAAAGTGCGCTAGACAGTGCGCTTAGTCGCAATGGCGCTAGCATTTCTAATTTAGCGCAATTGCGCTTTGAGTTAGATATTAATGCACTGCAAGCTGTGGTTACAGAAAAGCTAATGAGCCATACCAGTGATGCCAAGATTGAATTTGAAGTACGAGTGATTCGCCCTACAAGTAATTTCAGTAAGCGTTATAGCGGTAATGCTAATTTATCTGGACCACTTGGTCATGATAGGGCAAAAATTGAAGGTCAGCTCAATAAGTTGACTGAGCAGTTAATTACCCGCATTGTATCTGACCCTGAATTAATTGCATTTTTAGAAGGTTAATAATGAAGCAACTTTTTTTAATCTGCGTAAGCTTATTTTTTAGCGTAAATAGTTTAGCGGCACAAGAAGGCCGCTTTGTGCAAAAAGATAATATTTTCCCTCGAGTAGAAATTGTGACATCGTTGGGCAGTATTGTGGTTGAGCTAGACCGCTCAAGAGCCCCTATTACGGTCAATAACTTTTTGACTTATGTGTCTGATAAAAGCTATCAAGGCAGTGTGTTTCATCGTGTAGAACGCGATGTAGAAAATGATCGTGATTTTGTAATTCAAGGCGGTGGTTATGATAAAGATTACGATGGCCTGCATGAAAACGACCCTATTTTTAATGAAAGCGGTAACGGCTTAACTAACGATATGTATAGCATTGCTATGGCCTATCAAGATCGAGAACCACACTCAGGAACGCGTCAGTTCTTTTTTAATATGGATGACAATGACCATTTAAACCCTGGACGTGATTGGGGATTTGCCGTGTTTGGCAGTGTTATAGAAGGTTATGAGACGCTCGATAAAATCATGGCTGTAAAAACGGGTTTTAATGACAAAATTGGCTACAACTTTGTCCCTGAAAAACCGGTTGTTATATTAAATATCAAGGTGCTTGAACAAGTTCCTTTATAACTTTTTATCAGAGCAGCTTTGGCTGCTCTTTCTATGAGCCAATGAGCCCCTATGAATAGCACACTTTCTGTTCGCGAATATTTTTCTTATTTTAAAGATAAACGTTTAATTAATGTTTTTATATTTGGAATGAGCAGTGGTTTTCCGTGGGTGTTAATTGGCTCGGTAATGTCGGCTTGGCTTAAAGATGAAGGTTTGAGTCGCAGCATGATAGGCTTATTTGGCATTGTGTTTGGTGCCTACAGTATCAATTTTTTATGGTCGCCTTTAATAGACCGCACTAAACTGCCCTTTTTGTACAACTGGCTTGGTCAGCGCCGCAGTTGGATCTTGTTTTGCCAAAGCTTTATTTTGCTTGGCACGTTACTACTTGCAGGGCTTGATCTAAAAGCAAACCTAGCGATTGCCGCCGCACTTTGCTTGCTGATCGCCATAGCCTCTGCAACGCAAGATATTGCTATAGATGCTTTTCGAATAGACACTCTTAGTGAAAATGAATCTCACAAAGCCACCGCAGCCGCCGCAATGGCTACATCAGGTTGGTGGACAGGTTATGCTTTATTAGGGGCTGTGCCCTTTTATATGGCTGATATGCCAAACATAGACTGGCCGCAGGTCTATTATTTTTTATCTGCGATTATGCTGTTATTAATTAGCTGTGTGTTTTGGGCTAAAGAACCAAAATCAAACCGTGAAGCTGTTCATGCCGAGCTAGAGCGTGTTTATCTTGAAAAGCTTGCGGCAAGCAAACAAACACCACTAACGAAAATACTCGCATGGCTGGGTGTCACCGTGGTTGACCCATTTAAAACCTTTTTTGCTAAAAATGGGGTTAAAACTGCACTAGCACTGCTGGCGTTTATTTTCTTATTTAAAATTGGTGAAGCATTTTTAGCACGAATGTCGATTGTATTTTATAAGGAAGTGGGCTTTAGTAATACCCAAATAGCAAATTACTCCAAGCTAGGCACGGGTTTAATCACTATCGTATTTGCCTTTTTAGGCAGTATTTTTAACCACAAATATGGCATAGTAAAAGGCCTATTTATAAGTGGCATCGCCATGGCTGCATCTAACTTAATGTTTTCTTGGATTGCCTTAGCAGGACCGCAGGAACACTTATATGCAATGGCAATTGTAGTTGATGGCTTTACCCAAGCTTGGTCTTTAGTGGCGATGGTTGCCTTTATATCTATGCTGTGTGACAGAGCATTTAGCGCTACTCATTATGCGCTACTAGCATCATTGGGTAACTTAGGGCGTACGTTATTATCGAGTTATAGTGGCGTAGTTATTGATGATTGGCTGATGGGGAATTGGTCATTATTTTTTGTATTAACAGCGCTTATGGTTTTACCTTCATTGATATTTTTATATCTAATTAGGCACAAACTATATTTATTAGAGCAAAATTATCATAATAGGTAATACCTAATGCATCCCTGCATTAGTATTAGCTGTAGACGTTAGGTTTAACTTTACGATTACAGCCTAAAAGCGTTAATCAGCTTTAATTAAGCTTAATGCTTCATACGGGTCAACTTCTAATGCATTGCAATAGCGAACAAACTCAATCACATCTAAGCGACGTTCTTGGTTTTCTATTTTGCCTATAAAAGAATGTGGCGTACCCAATATTTGCGCTAAGCTGCGCATTGTGTAGCCTTTTTCATGGCGCTTAGTTTTAAGCCACTTTGTTAGCTTTGCATTTTCTTCCGAAGATACGGTTTTACCCATCATATACAACTCCTACTCGTTGTTTAACTATACATATTGCAAAGTGCTCAATGCCGTCAACATTGTAAGCCCACTGAGACTAACTAAGACACAGTGTAAACGCTTACAATTTAAACAAAAAAGATTCTCAAATATGTATTAACTCTTTATTATTGTAAAAATGAAACCTTGCCCGTCTCATTCTTGGATACATTATATACCATTCACCGTTGATCTGAATGATTAATTAGTAATTCTGCGATTAAAGTCTAACAACAAATATTTACTAAGTCTGAATAAGGTTAAATATTTTATAACTTTTTTGTTTCATTTAAATATAAGCTGTTTATTATTAAGGTCTATTGACCCTAACTTAAAGAGGTTAAATCATGTTTAGACTACTCTTTTTACTGCCTATTATTTTGTGCTTAGGTTGGTACTTTTTTTTACGCCATTATGCAATTCCAATAAAACAGGGTAAAAAAGGATTTATCTATATTTTAGTTTTCTCAACGTTTGTACTTGGTTTTTTTGTGTTAATGATGCAAATAACAGAATACAGCCCAACTGAGTTATAATTTTTTTGAACATATAAAAAAACCGCTTATTAAGCGGTTTTTTTGGATAACGATATTTTTATACGCTAAAACTAGCACCACAACCACATGTAGTGGTCGCATTAGGGTTTGAGACAAAAAAACGCGCCCCCTCTAATCCTTCGGTGTAGTCAACTTCGCCATCAACTAAATATTGGATACTCATAGGGTCAATGACTAAGGTAACCCCGTTTTTAACAATTTCTAAATCGCCAGGATTCGCTTTTTCATCAAAAGTAAAACCGTATTGAAAACCTGAACACCCACCGCCTGTGACATAAACACGCAGTTTTAGATCTGGGTTTTCTTCTTCGTCGATTAACTGTTTAACACGCACAGCGGCTGCGTCGCTAAACTTAATGGGTAATTCTTCAGACATCTTATAACCCTCAATACCTTAATACTAATGCGCGAGATTATCTAATACCTGAGTGTTTTAATCAAGTATAGTTAATCCTGCTTCTACGCTCCAATGCTAACATCGCTTGTTTAGCTCACTCTGTGAATAGGTGCAGTATAAATTAAATTTAAATTAATCTGTTGTTAAAAATCTCAAGGACTTCCCTAGACTATTTTGATAAACTTGACGCCTAAAAATGCTACGGGGAAATAAAGCATGTGGCTTGAGCGACTGAGACGTCGATTAGCAAAACCAAAAACATCCGTACAATTATGCTTATTAGGCGTAAGTGCCGGATTAATTGCTGCATTTTTTATTATACTGTTCCGCTTAACCATTTTATTTTTCCAAAGTTTATTTCTAGAAACCCCTGACGATTTTACCACCCTACCCACTTTAGAACGGGTATTAATGCCTTTAGTTGCAGCGTTATTAATAGCTACATTTGCGGCTTTCACTGGCTTTAAACATTACCGCTTAGGTATTCCTTTTGTAATACACAGAATCAAGCGCCATTACGGGCAAATGCCACTGTATAACACGGTTAATCAGTTTGTTGGTGGTGCGCTGGCACTGATCAGTGGTTTTTCTGTTGGCCGCGAAGGCCCATCAGTTCACATGGGAGCAGCAGGGGCAAGCATATTAGCAAATAAATTACACTTACCTCACAACGCTATGCGTACCCTCAGTGGTTGTGGCGTTGCCGCGGGAATTGCTGCGTCGTTCAATACCCCGCTTGCTGCGGTTATTTTTGTAATGGAAGTGGTGCTCAGAGAATACAAAGTACATATTTTTGTGCCAATAATGCTCGCAGCCGTTACCGGCGCATTAGCCACTCAATTTGTATTTGGTGAAGGCTCAGAACTTGCGCTAATAAGCATTGCGCCACTAAGTGGTTGGCATTACCCCTATTTAATTTTGTGCGGCATGGGGCTGGGCGCGGTGGCTTATGCTTTTAATCAAAACTTAATGCTGATTATTAAAACCTTTAAACCACTAAGTATGTTTCCTCGTTTAATAATTGCAGGGTGTATTGCCAGCTTAATTGCCTATGCAGTTCCACAAGCAATGGGCTCAGGGATGAGTGCGATAACCATTGCTGTAGAGTCACCTGAAAACATGCAACTACTTACCACTATTTTAATTGCTAAGTTATTAGCCACCTTGTTTGCTATTGGCTTAGGTATTCCTGGTGGGTTAATTGGTCCGGTTATTGGACTTGGCGTTTTAACCGGCACTTTAATGGCATTTTTTGCCCAGTTTATTAGCCCAGGAACTGACATAGCTGGTACTTATGGGGTGCTCGGCATGGCAGGCTTACTAGCTGCCACATTGCACTCTCCCTTAGCGGCACTAACTACCGTGATGGAGCTGACCTCTTCACCGGAAATTATTGTACCGGCGATGATCGTCATTACCACCGCCTACGTTACAGCTTTGCAGGTATTTGGTAACCGCTCTATATTTTTACAGCAATTAGACTTTCAGGGATTACCTTACCATGTATCTCCGGCCACTGAGGCATTACAAAAAGTAGGGGTGATGGATGATATGGATGAAGACTTTAAACTGCTCTACTCAGATGATAAAGAGCAAATAAAAAACAGTCTAGATGCCATGGACAGCCAAACACCGTTAATTGTATTTGACGATGAAAATGGTTATCGCCTAGCCGAATATGACTTAAGTTTAATGTCTGATCAGGCGGTGAATATAAAGTACATTAGCTTACAAGGTATCAGCAGCCAAGCCACCCTCGCAGATGCCTTTGAAATTTTGAATGATAAACGCAGTGGTGCACTTTATGTGTATAACTTATTAGATAATCAACAAATTATGGGATTATTAAGGTGGGATCAAATCCATCATATTCTAACCATACGTAACAGTTTACTTTAACAATAATGAGAACAGTATGAGCGCATTATTAATTTACAAAACCTTGCACGTATTTTTTATGATTGCTTGGTTTGCCGGTATTTTTTACCTACCTCGACTTTTTGTATATCACGCTATGAGTGAAGAAAAATCGTGTAACTCAATGCTAAAAGTAATGGAACGTCGGCTACTTTATTTTGTTACCCCCTTTGCTGTGCTTACCGCAGTGTTTGGCGTATTAACTATTGTTGAATACGGCCGCGAATGGTTTCGTTACAGTATGTGGCTGCATTACAAACTAGTGCTGGTAATCATTTTATATATTTATCATGGCTACTGTTTCAAATTATTAGCTGATTTTAAACACGATAGAAATACTAAAAGCGATCGGTTTTACCGAATTTTCAACGAGCTACCTGTTTTAGCGTTACTCGTTATAGTTGCTTTAGCCATAATTAAGCCAAGCTTTTAAATACAGGGTTATAAATTACACTGCCAAGTCGCAAACTAAGTTTGTATAATACGCGCGATTGCGTGCTCCTTTATGGATTATCGCGCCTTTTTGAATAACTAGGAATAACCCCATGTTCAGTTTCCAAGGTGAAAATATACTCTCTGTTAATCAACTCGATCGAGACTGTATTGAACGCATATTTGCTGTAGCAAAAAAAATGGAGCCATATGCAAAAAAACAAAAGCGTACCAATGTACTTGAAGGCGCTATTTTAGCGAATCTATTTTTTGAACCTAGTACGCGTACTCGTGTTAGTTTTGGCACTGCGTTTAACTTACTCGGTGGACTGGTTCGTGAAACCACCGGTATGCAAAGCTCTGCGCTTGCTAAGGGCGAGTCACTATATGATACCGCACGTGTTATTTCAGCCTATGCGGATGCGGTTGCAATGCGCCATCCAGACTCAGGCTCGGTAGCTGAATTTGCAACAGGTTGCAGCGTACCAGTAATAAATGGTGGCGATGGACCCAATGAGCACCCTACTCAAGCGCTGCTTGATTTATTAACTATTGAGCGAGAGCTTAACCGCTTCGATCAAAATATTGATGGTATGCACATTGCGCTAGTCGGCGATTTAAAATATGGCCGAACCGTTCACTCGCTATCAAAGCTATTATGTCATTACAAAAATATTCGCTTTTCAATGGTTGCCCCTAATGGCTTGCAAATGCCTGACTCAATTTTATCTACCGTTGAAAATGCAGGACATAAAATTGAACTAGTTGATAAAATGGAAGGTAACTTAGCAGCCGATATCGTTTATCAAACACGCATTCAAGAAGAGCGTTTTCCGTCGCAAGAGGAAGCCAACAAGTACCGTGGTGGATTTAGAATTAGCCAGTCTATTTACAATAGCCATTGCAAACCTAATTCAGTATTAATGCACCCGCTTCCTCGCGATAGCCGTTTAGAGGCAAACGAACTTGATAACGACTTAAATGCTAACGACAATCTAGCAATATTCCGCCAAGTACAAAATGGCGTTCTTATTCGTATGGCACTGTTTGCTTTAACCCTCGGCGTAGAAAACAAAGTTGAGCAGTATGAAGTAGACGTTCCTTGGTTTAGCCGCAAACGCGATAGCTAAGCTCTTATTTTTAAAGTGATAAAACAATAGGATTTTTCATGACAATTAGCCAAGACTTATTTAAACGAGCTCAAGACTCTATTCCTGGTGGCGTAAATTCACCAGTGCGTGCTTTTAATGGTGTAGGTGGTACTCCGCTGTTTATTACTAAAGCACAGGGCGCGTTTACATTTGATGCTGATGGCAACCGTTATATCGATTATGTAGGCTCTTGGGGTCCAATGATTATGGGCCACAATCACCCTGAAATTAAACAAGCAGTGCATGATGCGGTAGAAAATGGTTTAAGCTACGGAGCGCCTACTGAAGCTGAAATTTTAATGGCTGAAAAAGTTAAAGAGCTAGTACCATCAATCGAAAAAGTACGTATGGTAAGCTCAGGTACAGAAGCAACAATGAGCGCAATTCGCTTAGCCCGTGGCTTTACTGGTCGTGACAAAATTTTAAAATTTGAAGGGTGTTACCACGGCCATGCAGATTCACTGCTAGTAAAAGCCGGCTCTGGTGCATTAACTATGGGTGTACCTAACTCTCCGGGCATTCCTGAAGATTTAGCTAAGCACACACTCACGGTATCGTTTAACAATATTGAAGAAGTGAAAGCGATTTTTGCTAAATACGCCGATGAAATCGCGTGTATTATTGTTGAGCCAGTTGCAGGTAACATGAACTGTATCCCACCAGTACCTGGCTTTTTAGAAGGACTGCGTGAAGTCTGTGATCAGTACCAATCTGTGCTTATTTTTGACGAAGTAATGACAGGTTTTCGTGTAGCCCTTGGTGGCGCTCAGGCTTACTACAACATCAAACCAGACTTAACCTGTTTAGGTAAAGTAATTGGTGGTGGCATGCCAGTAGGCGCGTTTGGTGGTAAAACAGAAATTATGGATTACATCGCACCTGTAGGCCCAGTTTATCAAGCGGGTACACTTTCAGGAAACCCAATTGCGATGGCTGCAGGTTTAAAATCACTTGAGTTACTAAGTGCACCTGGCGTTCACGAAAAATTAGAAGCTATTAGTAAAGCGATTTGTGAAGGCTTTGAAGCTGCAGCTAAGAAAGCAGGCATTGCCTTAACGACTAACTACGCTGGCGGCATGTATGGCTTTTTCTTTACTGATGCAGAAAAAGTAACTACTTACCAACAAGCCACTGAATGTGATTTAGAGCGCTTTAAAAAGTTCTTCCACTTAATGCTTGAAGAAGGAGTTTATTTAGCACCTTCAGCGTTTGAAGCTGGTTTTGTTTGTGCTGCGCACACAGAGCAAGAAGTTCAAGCAACAATTGAAGCGGCAGAGCGCGCTTTTGCTAAGCTATAAGTACACTTTATAACGTTATTAATTACGTATAAAACACAAATTAATAATAAAAAATTGAAAAAGAGCCCGAAAGGGCTTTTTTTATTTGTAAACGCTTATATTTGAATAATAATTAGACTTTATACGGTCTATGTAGCCTAAATCAATTATAAGAGAAAACTATGTCAGGATTAAGACACTTAGCAGCCCCCGCCATCACACTCATGGCAAATTTAAAATATAAAACAAAAATTAGTGTTGTGTTTGGAATTTTATTATTACCATTAGCGCTGAGCTTATTTTTTTTAGTGTCTTTGCTAGGTAACAGTATTAGTGTTTCGCAAATGCAGCAACAGGGCTTAAAAGGTTACCATCGCATCTTAAGTAACCAAATAGATGGCAACACAGATAAAAATCCACAAGTTGCGCGTGCGTTAGGCTATCAAATCAATAGTACTAAAACTCAGGATATACTCGAGTTTATTTCTATTGAATCTAACTTAGCGTTAGATAACCAGCTTGCAAGCTCCTACCTTAACCGCTCATTAGTACTGCCTTTACCCTCGCTAATTGTCCAAATTAACTTACTAACACGAAGTGCAAACACTGTGATCGATAATAATCGATTTACTCCTGAAACCTTTATTGCGCTATCTAACTTAAATAAATCGTTACCCCTTTATGAAAATCAATTATATAAAACACTTAAAGTAGCAACCGATGCTGATAGCACCGTGAGCGAAGCCTTATCTGCGCCACTAAAACAATTACACAGCGCAATCAATACATTTAAAAACGCCATAGAAAAAAAATTACTCGAACCTGACAACATAGCCTTAACAAAAGCAGAATTTGCGAAGCTCACTAACAATGTAAACACGAGTATTAATACGCTAGTTGAAAAAAGTATCCCAACTCTTGAGAGTCTTATTGAAAAAAAATACGCCTCACAATTGTGGATACGCAACTTAGTATTAGCGGCCTCTGTGATCAGTTTGCTATTTGCTTTATATCTTATGGTCGGCTTTTACTTTGTTGTAGTTGATACTATTACCCAATTTGCTCTTTGTGCAGAGCAAGCAGCCAATGGCGATTTAAACTCGAAGATCAATTCAAGTACTCACGATGAAATGGACATCATTGCCCAAAGGTACAATGCTTTATTACGTGCTTTTACACAGCTATTAGAGAAGGTTAAAAGCAGCACACATTCACTATCTGATGCAACCTACTCCTTATCTCATGTAAGTAGCCAAACGAGTCAGGATGTAGAAAAGCAGCAAAACCGCGTTAATGCTATTAACTCAGCCCTAAGTAATATGAGCCATAGCGCACACAGCGTTGAGGACTCAGCTAATAAGGCAATGCTCACAGCTCAAAAAGCAACAAAACATGTTAAACAAGGCGCAGATAACACGATGGAGCTGGCTAAATACATGCAGGACTTAAAAGTTGAATTTACACACAGCCAGCAATCGCTTAATAAGCTTGCCCAAGATAGCCAAGAAATAAGCAAAGTAAGCAAAGGGATAAGTGAAATAGCCGAGCAAACCAACTTGCTAGCACTTAATGCCGCTATTGAAGCCGCTCGCGCAGGAGATCATGGCCGTGGTTTTGCAGTTGTTGCAGATGAAGTAAGGACACTCGCTAAACGCACACAAACGCAAACCCAAGAAATACATCAAATTATTAGCTCGTTGCAACAAGCATCTGAAGATACACAGCAAAAAATGCATTCTAGTGTAGAAAAAATGGAGCAATCTGTTGATGCCGCAACACAAACAAATCAAGTGTTACAAGATGCAGAATACAGTATGAATATGATTAAACAACAAGGAGAAGAAATAGCCCTGCGAGTAAAAGAGCAATCACAAGCTACGGCACAAGCTCTAGGCGACTCTGAGGAGGTGAGTAACCTAGCTAATCATACGCTTAGTTCGGCACAGTCTTCCTTACAGGATGCTCAGCGATTACAGCAACTATCGGATGATCTGACTAAATCAATGCAATTTTTTAAATCTTAAAAAATTAATAATTGCCCCGTCCTGAAATAATTTGACGGTTTTAATGAGGGGCTTGGTGTGTCAGTACCAAGTTTTTTATACACTTGATTTGGTATTTTCATACCCAAACTTAAGTACGAACGCATTTCATTTTATATGAATATCAACTCCTCAACAAGCAGCTTAACTCTACCATGTATAACATTTATACAGTAGGAATATTACTTTAATATCCCGTTTCTACGCTCTACTCAGGTGTTTTGATAACAGTTATATCCGTCATCGATGGCTTAATTCTCTCTTTAAATAACTCATCTTGATATACTTCAGAGCAACACTGTAAACCTCTATCTGAATGATGAATCGCGTCACATTTAAAAACGCTATGCTTAATCGTCATATATAGCGCTTTCATTTCATCACTCAGCTCATAATCCATTATTCTCCGACTATAACTATCAGTTACTAATGACCGTTAATATATGCTTTGCGCTTGCTTGTGTGTGAAGTCACCTTTTTCTACTTACTTAACAACGGATAGTTTAAAGCCTAATGTACAATCTCGTTGGGTACGCTTAGCGCCCTTAATTTCAATGGTCTTCATAAATAGATCCTAAATGTGTAAATGCATTTCAGGACAAAAAAAGCTTTCGCATAAAAAAAGCCCTTTCGGGCTTTTTTATTATTTATATTATTGTGATGCTATATAAAGTTTAGAATCGAGCTTCAAACCCTATACGAACATAACGTGGAGTCTGCCAAGAGTAAGCAGCGTCATGGTAAGCATTAACTTCGCCTTCATTTTGCTCGTAATGCTCATTCAAAGAAGCCTCTGACTGACTATTTAATATGTTGAACACATTGATTGATGCTCTCATATCAATATCTGAAACAGTAAAGTCATATGCAGCAGATAAATCTAAGTTAAATGTCCATGGTGTACGACCATTTGTACCACGGTCATGCTTCTCATAGATTTTTTCTTCTTGCTCACATTCACCATTACCATTGGTATCAGGACACTCATTTGTGTAAATGTAGAAAGTATCACCCCAACCACCATTTAGATTTGGATCTTTTGACGGGTAACCTTGGCCGAATAAACTTTTAGGACGACCACTTTGTAATGTTGCATTCCAACCTACAGTCAAGTTTTCAACTGGCTCCCAACTACCAAAGAATTTAAATGTATGACGACGATCATTAGGTTGATAACCCTGAGAGCCATCCATTACAGCTGGGAAGTCGAAGTCTTGTGTAATACCCGCATCAGCTTGGCCAATATCGGATTTAACAGCACCTTCAAAGTTACCAACACTTCGTGCCCATGTATAACCAAACTGGTAACGAATCGTATCAGCCTGATAATTTAAGTTAAACTCTACGGCGGTATATTCATTATTAGCCTTAGGTAAACCAATAGTGTCAGCAGAGTAAGTCGTTAGTGAACCTTCATCTGGAACACCGTCGTTATCAAAGCTTGAATCACCCCAATCAGTACCATTCCAATAGTAACCATCACTATACCAGCTAGAAGATGAACCAGGATTAATCATCACACAATATGGGTAAGCATAACGACCACAGTAATCATCTAATGCAGTAGCAACTTCACGATAAACACCTTTAATACCAACAGTGTACTCATCATTTAGTGCTTGCTGTACACCTAAAATATATTCATCTTTTGAAAATGGTTCGGCTTCTTGCGCTTGGAAAATATCTTTTTCTGGGATAACCGGAACACCACTTACTTGTTGTGAGTTTGCTAAACCGCCTGAGCCAAGAGTATCTGCCAAAGGAGCCAAACCTGTAGGTGCTCCTGTCGTTGCATCAACACCCGTATACGTGTAAGCAGTAGTAATATCACTTACCCCAGAAGCTGCACGGAAAATAGTGTTATTTGCAACAGGTAAGTAATAACGTCCATAAGTACCATATACTTTAGTGTCGCCAGTGCTCGTTGGATCCCACGTGAAACCTAAACGAGGAGCAACATCCGTTTTGAAGCTTGTAAGTAGCTTATCTGTTGTGCCCCAACTATCAAACTCATCTATACGTAAGCCAACAGTTACCGCAAAATCATCTGTTACTTGCCAATTATCTTCTATGTAATAAGCCGTAAGCTCTGACTTAAAGCTACCGCCACCATCAAATACTCGATCTTCAACGTATTGCAATACATTACCAGTATTGTTTGTTAGTGCGCCATTATCAGCTTGAAAACTGCCGTTAGCCGCTAGTGTACGGTAATCATAACTGTGGCCACCGATAGGACGACTCACACGCTCAGATTCACGCTCTTGATAATCGATACCAAAGCTAATCTGATGGTCTTGCCAAACATACTCAATATCAAGGCGGTACTGAGTATTTTCATCATTATTTGCACCAAAGCTACCACCAGCACCACAACCAGTGATTGGATTAGAAGTACCACGAGAATCTGTAATACTTGGGCAAATTAAGTTTTCTGATTGCGTTTCATACTCAGTCTCAATTGTACCAGCCATTGCTGTGACAACTAAATCTTCAGTTAGTACACCTGTGTAACTCAAGCTTTGCGCTTCGCCACCACGCTTAAGTAATGCACCATCTTTGCGGTCGCCTATAACACCGTTGCTGTAATCATAAACAGAACGCTCAATATCACGACGATTTGAATAAGCAAAATAGCTTAAGCGATGGTTTTCATTAATATCCCAATCGAGTTTACCACCCCAGAATAAATTATCTCCGCCAGATGCAGATTCTTCTCGGTACTGATCGTTCGGTGAAAATTCATCTCCACCCCAAGTATAAGACGACTCAGTATCACGAGGGTTTATTAAACCATAGAAAAAAAGTGTGTCTTCAATAAGTGGGCCACCAACAGCAAGTGTAACGTCAGTCTTGTTATCAGAGTCATAGCTTTCATCTCTGAAAATTTGACCTGCTCCATTATTGCCACGAGAAATGCTGCCCTCTTCTTGCAAAGAATCAGGTTGGTACTGAACTACAGCAGAAAATTCCCACTCGTTAGTACCGCCTTTTGTAGTTGTATTAATAGTACCACCAGTAGCTCGGCCAAACTTGGCTGAATAACCACCGGTTTTAACTTGAAATTGGTCATAGAATTCAAACGGGACTTCGCCACACCCTAAGCCTTGGCGAGTATTAGTAACTTCTAACCCATTAATATAACATGCATTTTCAGCAACAGAAGAACCACCAAATGACGCTGTATTTCCAAATGCGCTATCGCCTTTTACAGCCCCAGGTGCTAATAATGCAACTGATGTTAAATCACGATTAATTGGCATTCTGTCAATTTCAGCATCTGTAATAACTAGGCCCGAATCAGCTGTTGAAAGATCTATTGATGAAATACGAGCACCAACAACTTGAATTACCTCTGGGCCAGAAGAATCGAAACTGTTTAGGTCAAAGTTAGCTTTTGAATTGGCACCTAAAGAGACTCTAACGCGGTCTTCAGCAACTACAGCATCGCCTTTTAATATTTGTATCTCGTAACTACCTGTAGGCAGAGAGGCAAAGCGAAAGGTACCTTCACTAGAAATACTTAGAGTTCGCTCTAAACCAGTTGCAGGGTTTTTAACTTTTACAGTGTAAGAACTATTATCATTAATATTATTTACAGTTCCTATTACATCAGATGCAACAGCAGGTAATGCTAGGCCTAAGGATGCTGATACGGCAATTGCCGTTATACTTTTCCTAAATATTGATTTCATTATTTATCCCTGTTTGAAATTATAATTATATGCCTTAAAGGCATATTTATAATATGCTTATGAAACAAAAATGCAAACAAAAAAACCAACAAAGTTAACAAAAAACAAACAAATACCCATTCCTTTAAACTAACAACAGGTGAACAATATTTATACTATAAAAATAAATAAAAACATTTCACTAGTCCTTTATTAAAGAAATCCATAAAAAAAAGCCCTTTCGGGCTTTTTTATTTTTATTACCTAGCGAATACACTGGGGTCTTGGTTTAAACTCACTGGCCCTAAGTGGTAATTGAATCACTTTGCCACACCCTGGTGGTGCTTGCTTCCCCGTTTGCTCGTTTACAAATGCCCACCGAATTGAAGGTGGACGAGTATCGGCAATGGCTTGGGGGTTTAGCGGTTTTAAATAACGAATATAGGTTTCAAGCGCCCCGACACTACCAGTCAAACCAGTGCTTTTATTATCGTCACGACCTAGCCAAGCAACAGTCACTGTATTTTGATCAAACCCGGCAAACCAGCTATCGCGTAATTCGTTACTGGTACCTGTTTTACCAGCTAACTGAATCGACGGAAAATGTAAATTTAAGCGCTTAGCGGTGCCATCTTTAGTTACTCGCTTCATAGCGTATTTGGTCATGTACATGGCATCTTTATCAAAGCGTTGTTCGTTACTCACTTTATGCTTATAAAGTACTTTACCAACAGAGTCAGTTAATGCCGAGATAGACGTCAGCTCTCTGTATTCGCCATCAGCAGCAATAGTGGTATAAAGCTGGGCCACTTCAAAACTCGACATTTCAATAGCCCCTAATAGCAGCGACGGGTATTCATTAATATGGCCTTTAGCACCTAGTCCTCTGAGTGTATTAGCAACTTTATCAACCCCAACATCAAGCCCTAAGTTAACTGCCGGAATATTAATGCTGTGGCTGAATGCTTTATAAAGAGGCACGGCGCCTCGGTATTGATGATCAAAGTTTTCTGGCTGCCATACTTTTCCCTCTTCGTTGGTGACTTGCACGGGTGAATCATCAAGCAATGTCGCTAAATTATAATGAGGAAGCTGCAGTGCACTTAAATACACTGCCGGTTTAACTAATGAGCCAATATTGCGCTTGGTATCAAGCACCCGGTTAAACCCTGAATAGCGCACATCACGTCCAGACACTAACGCTGATACACCAGCTTTTTCAACATTAACGGAGATCATTGCCGCTTCTAATTCTTTGGTATTTGGACGCCTTTCCAAATAAGGTAAACTGGCCTTAATCGATTCTTCCATTGCGGTTTGTTTTTGCAAGTCAAAGTAGGTAAATACGCGCACTCCTGCATCTAATACTTCTTGATCAGGTAGCAGCTGTTTCAACTCGCGATTAACCAACTCTAAGTAACCTGGGTAAGACTTTTGTAAGCTGGCTTTCATTGGCGCAATATCAATTGCGCGCTTTAATGAGGCTCGATACTCTTTAGTGGAAATAAGTTTGTTATCGACCATTAAACGCAGCACTAAGTCACGACGCTCCATAGCACGTTCTTTATAACGTCTAGGGTTATAATAAGAAGGGCCTTTAACCATGGCCACCAGCAGAGCAATTTGGTCGTACTCAAGTTCATCAACGGGTTTTGCAAAGTAAAACTCAGCAGCCAGCCCCATCCCATGTACTCCTTGGTTATAAGACTGACCTAGGTAGACTTCGTTTAAATAGGCTTCAAGAATCTGATCTTTTGAATAACGATAATCAAGAATAAGCGCAATAAAAGCTTCATTGATTTTACGTACTAATGAACGTTCACGGGTAAGATAAATATTTTTAGCTAGCTGTTGCGTCAGTGTGCTGCCCCCTTGCACGGTTCTTCCTGCGCGAATATTGGTATATAAAGCCCGTAAAATAGAAAATACCGATACCCCATGGTGATCATAAAAATCGCGGTCTTCGACCACTAACAAAGCATTTTTAAGCATGTCAGGAAATTTATCTAATGGCACAAATTCGCGGTCTTGTTTTGAGTCATTACCTATACGGGCTATTTGTACAGGCTCTAATCTGGCAGTGTTTAAGCGACGACCGAATTTATCTTTAATACTGGCAACCTTTTCTCCAGAGAAACGTAGTTCAATTACGTGAGCATTTTCTAAACCATCATAAAATTCAAAATCACGACGAAAAATCTTAATACTATTAGCTGTTTTAATATATTGCCCTGTGCGGCTTAAGCGATTAACTGCCGTGTAATTTAAACGTTTAAGCTCCCATAAAACTTCTTGCTCAGATAAAAACTGCCCTGGAAAAAACGTCATTGAACGAGCATACACTTGGGCTGGAAGTTGCCATTTATTGCCTTCAAATTGGCGGGTGATTTTTGCATCAAGATAAATAAAGTAAAGTGCTACAGCGATGAAAGTCGCCAGACTCAGTTTCCAAAAAATAGAAAACAACGTTTTTAAAAATGGCCGTTTAGCCGAACTTGCGGTTTTTTTTGCAGCACTTTTTCGCGCTGATGTTTTAGATGACTTAGTAGCGCGCTTAGTCGAGGGTTTACTGGTCGGTGTTTTCTTTTTTTCAGCCATTTAAGTGTAATACATTCCAAAGGTTGATTTAACGCGAGGAGCTTATCACATTACTCTAACACCTGAAAAATTAACCCTTCCTGAAATCAAAAAAGCCCTAACTGAGTAGGGCTTTGATTGAACACACAATACTTTTACTTTTAATTACTTCTTACTGAAACAAATTCTGGGTAAGCATCAATACCACAATCATGTTGATCCATACCGTTTAGCTCTTCCTCTTCGGTAACACGAATACCCATAGTTTGTTTTAAGACTGCCCAAACAATGAATGATGCGATAAACACAAAGCCAATGATACATAGTAAACCAATTAACTGTGCCACAAGGTTAGCCTCGGCATTAGTAACCGGCACTAATACCACACCTAATATGCCACATACACCATGCACAGAGATGGCACCTACAGGGTCGTCAATTTTCACTTTATCAAGTGCCACAATGCTTAGTACAACCAAAGACCCACCTAGTAGGCCATATAAACACGCCATTAATGGTGATGGTGATAATGGATCTGCAGTAATAACCACTAAGCCTGCAAGTGCGCCATTAAGTACCATGGTTAAATCTGCCTTACCCCATAATAATTTACATAAGAACAAGGCTGAAATTGCACCCATAGCTGCAGCAGCATTGGTGTTAAGTAGTATTTGACCTACTGCAGTTGCATTTTCTTTATCTGAAATTAATAACTGTGATCCACCGTTAAAGCCAAACCAACCCATCCATAAAATAAATGTACCCAATGTAGCAAGTGGCAAGTTTGAACCTGGAATTGGGTAAATTTCACCATTTTTACCATATTTACCTTTACGTGCACCCAGTAGAATTACACCCGCAAGCGCTGCAGCTGCACCGGTTGCATGGACAATGGCAGAACCTGCAAAATCAACAAAGCCTAATTCAGATAGGAAGCCGCCACCCCATGTCCAGTAACCTTCAATTGGGTAAATTAATCCTGTAAGTACTACTGTAAACACTAAGAAAGCCCATAACTTCATACGCTCCGCTACGGCGCCAGATACAATAGACATAGCCGTTGCAACAAATACTACTTGGAAGAAAAAATCAGACTCTAGTGAATGATCGGCGTCTGCAGCTTGACTACCTATTAGGCCACCAAATGAAGGAATTATTCCGCCTTCAACGTTGTCTACATACATAATGTTGTAACCGACCAACAAAAACATAGTACAAGCGATAGAATAAAGTGCGATATTTTTAGTTAGGATTTCTGTAGTATTTTTTGAGCGCACTAAACCAGCTTCTAACATTGCAAAACCAGCTGCCATCCACATAACTAAGATGCCAGAAATTAAAAAGTAAAACGTATCGAGCGAAAACTTCAGCTCTATAATTGTATTTTCCATGTTGCCCCCTTAAATTGCGTCATCATCAAGTTCGCCTGTACGAATACGGACGATTTGATCTAGGTCGTAAACAAAAATTTTGCCGTCACCAATTTTGCCCGTTCCAGCAACTTTGGTAATGGTTTCTACAACGCGTTGGCAATTTTCACTTCGAGTGGCAATTTCAAGTTTAATTTTAGGTATAAAGTCAACTTGGTACTCTGCACCACGGTATAACTCTGTATGACCTCTTTGACGTCCAAACCCCTTAACGTCAACCACTGTCATTCCTTCGATGCCTAAATCAGCGAGTGCTTCACGCACATCATCTAGTTTGAATGGCTTTATTATTGCACTGATCATTTTCACAAAGGCCCCCTTAGGACACTAGCTTGTTATTGTATTTGCTCTATACAATCCAACCTTTGTGCCACCTTTAAATTACAAATAAAAACAGAGGGTTATTAAATTAAATAATATAAAAAACAAAAAAGCGCACCATTTAGGTGCGCTTTTTTTAAGCAAAATACAGAATTGGTGCGAGTCGATAAATACGCAAATAGTCGTCTTTAACTAACCGTTACACTCCCAAATACACATTGATAACGTATTTAAGATTAAAGTTACTCTGTCGCATCGAAAGACAAAGCCGGTTTTTTAGCATCACTTAGCCATATTGACTCCATAGTTTGCACCACTCGAAAGTGAAACTCTTCATGGGTGAAGGGTTTAGTTAAAAAGTCATTCGCACCTGATTTAATAAATCGTGCAGCAACGCCATAACTATATACATCAGCTAAACCAATAATGGCCAATTGCTCACGGCTTTTAATATTTCGAATTGCTCTAATTAATTCAAAACCATTCATACCTGATAAGTTATGGTCAGTGATCACTAAGTTGATTGCCTGATCATGCTCAAGTATATGAAGAGCTTGCGCACTATTATCAACAGTAATGACGTCAAACAATTGTTTTTCAAGCATTTGCTTAACCAAGCTACTGCTCAATAAGGAATTATCTACAACCAGCGCTTTGCGCCCCTGGTTACGCAATAACTGTGCTACAAATTTTATGGCGTAAAGATAAGAGTCGCGATTATCTTTAATGACGTAATCGATAATACCTAATTCCAGCATTTTTAAACGTGTATGTTCATCTGTTTGCGTTGTCATCACCAACGTAGGGATACCTTGCGACAGTGTAAAGCGAGTTATATCAGTATCGATTTGACCACCAACAGATAAATCAACTAACGCGAGCGAATAACTAGTTTGATTTAGTAACTTTTTACATTGAGTAAGTGACTGAGCGAAATCAACCCGCACATCAAGGTAATGAGCAGCAATATGTTTGAGTACCTGTTTTACCCTTATATTATCTTCAACAATTAAAACCCGTTGCATAAACTCCCTTTCATTTACGTTCACCCTTTATGGTAATAAACCTAAAAATAAATCACTCTCAAGCATCCATTTAAAAACAATTAAAGCGACCAATAACTTAAAAAACTTAATTAATAATTAAATTTTTTAATCGCCTTAAACTTACAGTATGGTATACACATCAAGTATATTTCGCCTGTTTGCTATGTTGAGATTAATCTTAATTACATAAACTCAACGATTATTATCGGCAGCTAGTCTCAATACTTTTGTTTTTTACTCAAATATCGCTATAACTGCAGTACATAAAATAAAAAGGGTTAGTTATGAAATTTAGTCGAAGTCTATTTTTACCCATTGCCGCAATTGCACTTACATTTACAAGTGCAACGTTTGCCGATAATCAACGCCGTATTGATATCGACAGTAAAGTAGTTACTCAGCACAAAGCAAAAATAAATAACGAACGATTTTCTTATACGGTAGCAACAGGCACACAACCGGTATGGGATAACAAGGGAGATGCCATAGCAACCCTTCAATATACTTACTACACCCGCGATAAAGTAGATGACAGAACAAAGCGTCCATTACTTATTTCATTTAATGGTGGCCCAGGCTCAGCATCGGTTTGGATGCATTTAGCTTACACCGGCCCTCGTGTTTTAAAAATTGACGACGAAGGCTACCCAATTCAACCTTATGGTGTAAAAGATAACCCTTATTCGGTTTTAGATGTAGCGGATATCGTTTATATAAATCCTGTAAATACAGGTTATTCACGTGTTGTAGAAGATAAAGACGGTAACCTTTTACCCAAAGATAAACAAAAAGAGCTATTTTTTGGCGTTAATGCCGATATAAAGTACCTCGCAGAATGGCTTAATACTTTTGTATCTCGAAATGAACGTTGGCGCTCTCCAAAGTTTTTAATTGGTGAAAGCTATGGTACTACTCGTGTATCGGGTTTAGCGCATGAGCTGCAAAATAGTCAGTGGATGTACATTAACGGTGTTGTACTCGTTTCTCCTACCGATATCGGTATTAAACGCGACGGCCCAGTAAAAGCCGCTAACCGCCTACCTTACTTTGCTGCAACAGCATGGTATCACAAAGCACTAAACGCCGATTTACAAGCAAAAGATTTAGACGAGCTATTACCAGAAGTTGAACAGTTTACTGTTAATGAGCTCATCCCTGCGCTTGCAAAAGGCGGTTTTATTGCGCCAGACGAAAAACGTCGTATTATTAAAAAAATGGCTGAATATGCGGGTTTATCTGAAACATTTGTTAGTCAAAACAATTTAGATATTCCAACACAGTTTTTTTGGAAAGAGTTGTTGCGTGAACGCGGACAAATGGTTGGTCGACTGGATTCGCGCTATTTAGGCATAGATAAACGCGATGCCGGTGAGTCTCCAGATTACTGGGCAGAGCTTACATCATGGCTGCATTCTTTCACTCCTGCAATTAACTATTATCTTCGTGAAGAGCTTAATTACAAAACCGATATCAAATATAACTTATTTGGTAACGTTCACCCATGGGACAGAAGCGGAAATAATACCGGTGAAAATTTACGCTTAGCCATGGCTCAAAACCCTTATTTAAATGTAATGGTTCAGGCGGGCTATTTTGACGGTGCAACCAATTACTTTGATGCCAAATATACTATGTGGCAATTAGATCCAAGTGGTAAAATGCAAGATAGGTTAAGCTTTAAAGGCTACCGCAGTGGCCATATGATGTATCTACGCCACGCAGATTTAGAAAGCTCTAATAACGATTTACGCGAGTTTATAAATCAGTCTTTACCCAAAGACGGTGAATCAGCTAAATACTAATTAGCTTTTACCCACTAAAAAGTGACCTCTTAGGTCACTTTTTTGTTTATAACTGCGGCGGTTCGGTATGTGTGCAATTACCGGTGCGAATAACGGTTGGCTTTGCTATGTACTGCTTAGTAGTGAGTATTTCAGCAAGATTTATTAGCGTCTTAAGGGTGCTTTTTAGGGCGATCCGATTATTTAACCACGTGGGTATCTTACCGCTTGGTAACGCATATACCTGATAACTAATGTGCAAATTTTTCGCCTGCTGAGTTAACAACCACATTGCATCTAAGGTGCTTATTCTTATTACACCTTTAGTTTTAGGTAAAAAATCTGGGCGCGCGTGAATACTAAGCTGCGTTTGCAACGAACTCACCCTTGTATAGCACGAATAAGTAATCACATCTCTATTGCTAACAGGCCACGGGGAGTCAATATAACTATAAACAAGATTTTCTGAAGGGCTTAAACTTTTGAGTAACGTGACCTTAGTAATATTTTCTATCCAGCTAGGAGCTGTATCGGTATCACTAAGTAAAGCAACTAAATCCTCTGCGGTGACATTGTTAACCACCGTTTCAGCTTTCATTTTCACGGTATCATTAGTTAAACGCTGAAAATAAACACTTACCCCTTGTTTACTTTCGTAAAGTTGCCAAGATGGCTGTGAACACACATTGGTAGCAAAACACAAAAGTGAAAAAATCATGCACTTTTGCAGCAAAATCCGGCTACAAAAGTGCTTAGCCATTAAAGCCAATAGGGTTCTGTATCAAATGAGGCGTGTCGACTTTGCTCCATGGCACTAACTAAAAAGTCAGATTTTTGTTCTAACCATAGTTGTATTTTTGCCAGTTGAGCATCTTCTTGCCCGCCACACAGCTGTTTTAAATAATCAAGCGTGCTTAACTCATACATCCCATGAGAAATATCCAGCCAAGGGAGCCTAAATTCTAATCGCTCATCTTTATTAAACAGTGCGCCTAAACAATTACCACTGAGTAAGCTATTTTCTAATTGAGTGCGAAAGTTTAAGTAATCATTGCCTGCTAAGCTTTGCTCTTTAGGGAGTAAACGGTGTAAGTTTTTCCAATCTTTATCAAATAAGCGATGAGCAATATCTAAAATAGGTTGCTCTGCATTTTGAAGCTCTGCTTGGCTCCAATCTTTACGCCACTGCTTATTTATCAGCCACGTTGTTAAGCTCAGCAATAAACGGTTGTAGCGAGCACTATGAAAAAGCGAAAAAATATCGTCAATGCTCGGCTGTAACTCTTTTAAATCGTTTATAACTTGCGTTAACGCAGGAGCACTATTTATTTTTTTATAAAAAGCATGGCGCTTAGAGGTATAAGTTTTTAACTGAATCGCATTTTCAACCCATGCTAATTCACTTAATAACCACTTTAGCTCTGTTCTGAGGTGATCGGTACTTTCTTTACTAACAATATCGTCAAACAACCAAAAATTGTGTCTAATTAAACTAATGCCATCGGTTACCCGCTTTAATGTTTTTAAGCTCGGCTTATCGAAGTAGCATTGCTCGTGTTTTTGCACAAAGCGAATTCCAAACCCCATAGCTTCAATAAGAGCTTGCTCTTGAGTGACTTGCTTATTAAGTTTAACAAAGCCGATTGATTTACTTGGTTGTAGCGGTGTTTCATCCGCAAGGCGATAGCCTCTTGCTGCTTTTGAATAGAGCCCTAAACGAATGCTGTTTTGGCTCACTAATATATCTGCAAAAGCAAATAGCTCCTCACGACTACCTTCAACCAGCTCGATTTCAAGCTCGCTGATGATTTCTACCTTACCTGACGCAGCAATTTCACCTTTATCTAATACCACTTCAATTTTGGCACCATTTGGGGTTTCTATTAACCACTTACGGCGAATAAAATTAGTACTAAAAATAGGGTATAGATTTTGTGATATGGCATCAATTTGCATACCGTGAGGCCAAATTGATGAATCAAACGTCATTAGATTTGGTCGGTTTGTTTCTATTGGAAGATTGTATTCTGGGCGCTGATGTAAGCCCCCGACCACTTCTCCTGCTAGCTTAATTGTTTGCTCACAGCGCTCGTCTGTACAACGCGTTCTAAAGCCAATATCGAGTGCTCTTAACTCTCTGCTTGGTGTATCATAATAAGCATTTTGCAAACTTTTAGAAGGTTTGTTTGTGACTGTTTTTGCAAATTGAGTAATTAGTGAGGGGATCAGTGGAATGACGTCATCTGATACCAAAAATTTCAGTTCTATCTCAGTATCCATTAGGCTTGCGGATTACCCTTAAAATTAATAAGTGCTCAAAATAAACAAAGCAGCCCTATATTGCAAATTTTTTAGTCATAAACACGCAAGCAAAATGCTCTGGTTACAATATCTGTCTTGCTATTAAACTATTAAATCCATACTATCTATATACTTATGCGAAATAAAAATCACGTTCACAACGGACACTGCTAGATTAACAAGGTAGATAAATGCTAAAACACTGTTTACTATGGCTGCTTTTAACAGCCGCCCCGTTTATGAGCCAAGCAGAGGAAGCTCAATCAACGTCGCCGACTAATGCTAAAACAGCTTATATAATCGATAATTTGTATACTTTCATGCGCTCAGGTGCCAGTAAAGACTATCGCTTACTTGGTTCAATAGATGCAGGTACACAACTCACTTTATTATCTGATGAACAAAATGGCTTTATAAAAGTTAAAGATGATAAAGATCGTGAAGGCTGGGTAGAAGCTAAATTCATTAGTGAATCAGCGGGTTTAAAACAACAATACCAAGCCCTCAATAATGAAATAAGCACTATGCAAAATAGACTTCGCCAAGCGCAAGTTGAGTTACCTGAGCTGCAAGAGCAAAACACACAGTTAACCGAACAAAACGCGCAACTATTAGCACAAATTAGTCAGTTACAAGGTGAACTTTCTCAAGAACAACAACTAAAACAAGCAACCAGTGCTAAAGAAAAACGCCAGTTACTTACTTACGGTGGAGCCATTGCATTTTTAGGTTTGTTCTTAGGGATTATCTTAACTATCGTGTTATCACGAAGAAAACGCTATGAAGGTTGGGCATAAGCTTAACTTAATATAGCAGGCATAAAAAAAGCATCATATGATGCTTTTTTTATGCCTGCTATATTTTATCTTTAAAAAAATACCTGCGTTATATATCTAAACGAAGCCCAGGGTCTTGTTTGATTTTTTCTATTACCATGTAAGTGTGGTGTGTGCCCACTCCCGGAATATCAACCAAATCACCTAATACTTCTCTGTATTCGTCCATGTTGGAAACGCGAATTTTTAATAAATAGTCATAACCACCCGCTACCATATCACACTCAACAACCTGCTTAATTTTAAGAATATGTTCACGAAATACTTTAAATACGGCTGTATTTGAGGTAACTAATGATACCTGCACATGGGCCACTAAGCTTTGATTAAGTTTTTCCTCACTTAATTTAGCGAAATACCCTTCAATATAGCCCTCTTGCTCTAAACGTTTAACCCTATCTAAACAGGGACTGGGGCTTAAATTCACCTGCTTTGCGAGGTTAACATTTGAAATTCTACCATTGCGCTGCAAAACGTCTAAAATTGATATATCGATACGATCAAGCAGGCGTAATCTATTCGGATTAGTCATATCAGTATTTTATATGGATAAGTTAATAATATGCCCTGTAAATTATCGTAAAACGGCGAAATTAACCAGCATATTCTGTTGGATTTTAATTAGAATGCACGCTTTACACCAACAACATTTAGCGGTAATTAACAATTATCCTAAGTCTTAACACTCCTGAGGGTTGCTTATGTTATTCAATGGCGATTTAACAACGACTTGTCCGATCAGACAGAAGATCCGTGACTTTTACCGTATTGATGAAAATGCGGTTATTGATCACATTTTACCACTTGCAGAAGTCGGTGTTAAAGCACGAAGCCGTGCATGGGAAAGAGCTCGCCAAATAGTTTTAAACATTCGTAAAGACCAAGATGGTCAAAGCGGTGTTGATGCGCTATTAAATGAATTTTCACTATCGAGTGAAGAAGGTGTGGTATTAATGTGTTTAGCCGAAGCATTGCTTCGTGTTCCTGATAAAGCAACTCAAGAAACATTAATACGTGATAAATTAGCAAATGGCGATTGGAGCTCTCACTTAGGTAGTAGTGATTCTTTATTCGTTAATGCCTCGTCTTGGGGATTACTAGTAACCGGTAAAATGGTTAACTATAACGACAAAACGAAAGAGCAGCAGTTTGGCATACTTAAAAAAACAATTGGTCGTTTAGGCGAGCCAGTTATTCGTAAGTCTGTGAACTTTGCGATGAAGATAATGGGTAAGCAATTCGTAATGGGTCGTACCATTAACGAAGCAATTGAGCGCGCGGCTGAAAAAGAGCAAAAAGGCTATGTATATTCATACGATATGCTAGGTGAAGGCGCTCGCACAATGAAAGACGCTAAGCGTTATTTCGACAGCTACATGAATGCGATTCATGCTATCGGTAAAGCGGCGAATGGTCGTGGCCCGATTAAAAGCCCAGGTATTTCTGTAAAGTTATCGGCTATTCATCCGCGTTATGAATTTACTCATAAAGAGCGCGTGATGGAAGAAATCGTTCCAAAACTAAAAGAACTTGCTCTTGCCGCTAAAAAATACGACATCGGTTTTACTGTTGATGCTGAAGAAGCAGACCGTTTGGATATTTCTCTCGATGTTATTGAAGCGGTATTTAGCGATGACGACCTTGGCGATTGGCAAGGTTTTGGTTTAGCGGTTCAGGCGTATCAAAAACGCGCTATTTTTGTTATTGAATGGCTAACAGACCTAGCAACCCGTGTGGGTCGTAAAATGATGGTGCGTTTAGTAAAAGGCGCATACTGGGATACCGAAATCAAAACCACGCAACAAGATGGTTTAGACTTCTTCCCGGTATTTACCCGTAAAGCAACCACAGATGTGTCATACAAAGCATGTGCGATTAAAATGCTTGAAGCACGAGATGTGCTTTACCCGCAATTTGCAACACACAACGCCTATACTGCAGCGACTATTTTAGAAGTAGCGAAAGGTGATAACCAAGGTTTTGAATTCCAACGTCTGCACGGTATGGGTGAATCTTTATTTGACCAAATCGTTAATGAAGAAAAAATCCAGTGTCGTGTATACGCACCAGTAGGCCAGCACGAAGACCTACTTGCTTACCTTGTTCGTCGTTTACTAGAAAATGGTGCTAACTCATCTTTTGTAAATGCCATTGTAGATACCACTCAACCGGTTGAAGCATTATTACCAGATCCTGTTGAAACACTGCAAGGATTACGTAATAAGTACAACACGCAAATAAAAATGCCAATTGATTTATACGGTGAAGAACGTGCCAACTCAAAGGGTATGGATTTAACTGATATTAACGTGATAACCCCGTTTAAAGAAAATTTAGACACTTGGTTTGAAGAGCACTTAATTGAAGAAAGCCAAGTACCAGAGGGCGCGCTGGCAGTTAAAAACCCAGCAAACCATAAAGAAATTATTGGCCATGTGAAATTACAAAATAGCGATGAAATGAAAGTGTTGCTAGCCAACGCTGAAACCGCTTTTGAATCATGGTCACAAACGCCAGTAAAAGAGCGCGCTAATTTATTGCGTCGCGTTGCTGATATTTTAGAGCGTCATCATGATGAACTTGTTGCTATCTGTATCAAAGAAGCAGGTAAAGTGGCACAAGATGGTATTGATGAAGTACGCGAAGCGGTTGATTTTTGTCGTTACTACGCTGCCCGTGCTGAAGAGCTTGCTCAAGATGAGCGCTTTGAAGCTCGTGGTGTGATTTTATGTATTAGCCCATGGAACTTCCCACTCGCTATTTTCTTAGGTCAAGTTGCAGCTGCTATCGTTACGGGTAACACTGTAATTGCAAAACCTGCAGAACAGACGAGCTTAATTGCCCTACGCGCTATTGAATTAATGCTTTCTGTTGGTTTACCTGAGCACGTTGTACAGCCTGTGATTGCTCGCGGTAGCGAAGTAGGTAAAACCATTGTGCCAGATGAGCGCATTCAAGCTGTTATGTTTACAGGTTCAACTGAAACGGGCACGCTTATTTCGCAAACATTAGCTGCACGTAACGATATTCAAGTACCTTTAATTGCAGAAACTGGCGGTCAAAACTGTATGATTGTTGACTCAACAGCGCTTCCTGAGCAAGTTGTTGATGATGTTATCAGTTCTGGTTTCCAAAGTGCCGGTCAACGTTGTTCGGCATTACGCGTGCTCTTTATTCAAGAAGATGTTGCTGATGGCATTATCGATATGATCAAAGGCGCACTTGCTGAGTTACATATTGGCGACCCATCATTACTCTCTACAGACGTAGGCCCTGTAATTGATGAAAAAGCGCTGAAAACACTTAATGCTCATGTTGAATACCTAAAAGGTAATGCAACACTTCACTACGAGTGTAAAATTCCTGATAACAGCGAAAATGGCGCATTTTTCTTTGCACCACGTTTATACGAAATCAAAGACTTATCGGTATTAAAGCGTGAAGTATTTGGCCCGTGTGTACATGTGATCCGCTTTAAAGCGAGTGAGCTTGATAGTGTTGTCGACCAAATTAACAACACCGGTTACGGCTTAACAATGGGTATTCATTCTCGTATTGAAGAGCGCTGTGAACACCTAGCTAAAATGTCGCGCGCAGGTAATGTTTACGTAAACCGTAATATGATTGGTGCGATTGTTGGCGTGCAACCATTTGGTGGCCGTGGACTATCGGGTACTGGCCCTAAAGCCGGTGGACCAAACTACCTACAACGCTTAATTAAAGAAAAAGCATCACCAGATAACGTACAAATGACTAACCTAACGCCAGACGAGCTTGATTTACACCACTACAGTGGCGCAAATGAGCAAGTAGAAAAGCTAATGGTTAACTCTATGCGCGATGAAAAAATTTGGCGTGCAACACCACTGAATGATCGTGTTTCTGCGGTGCGTCAGTTATTAGCGAAAGTAGCAACCGTTGAAATTATTGATGATCTTGCAGACGATTTAGCGTTAACGCTTGCCGATGCACGTGCTCAGTTAAACCGCTTAGAAAAGCACATGCGCAAATATACAACCTTACCGGGGCCAACGGGTGAGTCAAACACTCTTCACCTTGAAGCACGCGGCTGTGTAGTATGTTACGCAGATAAGAGCACCTCATTTAACTTTTGGGCACTATCGATTATTACCGCGCTTGCTGCTGGTAACACGGTAATAACGGTAGCATCTGAAATATTTTATGATGAAGCGGTTGCTTTTAGAGATAAGTTTATTGCGACTGGCGTTGCTGAAGGTGTTTTCCAAGTAGCTAAACCAAATCAATTACAAGCGATATTGGCGCATCCTCACCTAGCCGGTGCGGTAGTTGCTGCACGTTCTTCTCGCTTAGGCTACTTCAGCCAACAGCTTGCACAACGTAAAGGCGCAATACTACCAGTGATCAGCTCTGAGTATTACGACACGCTAATTAAGCGCTTAATTACTGAAAAAACAATCAGTATAGACACGACGGCATCAGGCGGTAACACCTCATTGATGACCCTTGTTGAAGATGATGAATAGCAATTAATGCATTAATCTAAATAAAGGCATCTATTTGATGCCTTTTTTATTCCTATCTACGCATTTATTTGTTAATTTAAAAAATAATAACTGTTAATTAGAGTTCACTTTGAAAATCATTCCTACTTCACAGCTAAAGCCTGGTATGTTTGTACAAAAAGTTGTTAAACAAACTGGTAGCATTAGAATAAAAAACCAAGGCTGGGTTAAAACTCAAAGTGGAATTGATAAATTAATAAAATCAGGAATTTTAGAGGTTGAAATCGACCCTGATAAAATGCTCGAATCTGAAGCACCTGAAACACAAGCAACCTCACCTACTCAGCACGAAATCAAAAAGCGCGATCCTTGGTTAATTACCCACAGTGCTGAGCAAGAAATGAGTAAAGCTAAAAAGCTTTACGATGAAGCAAAAAACCTGCAAACCAAAGCTTTTGGCGATATAGAGTCTGGGCGTACTGTTGATGTTGCGCCTTTTAAAGAACTGGCTAGTGGGTTTATTGACTCCGTATTTAGAAATCAAGATGCTCTAGCGTGCATTACACAAATGCGCCAAAAAGACGCCTATTTGTTAGAGCACTCGATAAATGTGTCTATTTTAATGAGTATTTTTGCCAAACATCTCGGTATTGAAAAAGCAATTATTGAAGAACTTGCCACTGGCGCTCTTTTACATGATATGGGAAAAATAAAAATCCCTGATGCTATTCTCAACAAACCAGGTCGTTACACGGACGAAGAATTCAAAGTGATGCAAAATCATGCGCTCTTTAGCAAAGAGATACTAGAAGACGCAGGATTAACGGGGATTGCCGTAGATATTGCAGGTATGCATCACGAGCGTTTAGATGGTAAAGGCTATCCCTTTGGCAAACAAGGCAATGAAATAAGCCAGTACGTTCGTATGGCGTCTATTGTTGATGTTTATGATGCATTAACCGCTGAACGGGTTTATAAAGCAGGCATGGAGCCAATTAGAGCATTTAAAATTTTAAAGCAAGGCTGCCCAGATAGCTTTGATGGGGTGCTACTTAATAAGTTTATTCAGTGCATTGGTATTCACCCTGTGGGCACACTGGTAAAACTCTCAAGCCAAAAGGTGGGACTCGTTACTCAAAGCAATCCTGCAACACCATTAAAGCCAGTAGTAAAAACGTTTTTTAATGCAAAACATGGGCGTTACACTGAAGTTCAAGACGTTGACTTATCAAACAAAAGAACGCAAGACACGCTTGAATCAGCAATAAAACCCAAAGAATATAATATAGATTTAGAAGGCTTTTATAGGCACTCTATCTTTAGTTAATTGGCCACTATTGTGGCCAATCTTGCAAGGCTTTTAAGCTAAATTCATAACCATCGAAATCAAGTACGCTCTGATCTGGCGCTATTTCTAACACCTTCAACGCACCAATAGACTCCCCTTCATATAGCTCTCTGCCATTGAGCTTTATCCAGCGTTTATCCGCAGCTGAAGAATAAATGTGCGCCTGATACTTAATACTTGGTAACATACTTTGTAAGCCATCAGGAAGTAGCTCAACAGGCTGTACTCGTGATGAAAGGCGAGAGCCTTGAGTTACTTCATAGTCGGCTGTTGTTTCTGTGCTATTAACGGCTTGCGCAAACGCATTTTTCAGTGTGTCGGGAACCGTATCAAGTTCATCATTTGACTCTGGCTGCGCAGGCACATTTTGATTAAGTGGTTTACCTAACACCTTATATTTACTCAACTCATCTGCAGTAAGTGTTCTTTTCGCTGATTGAGTTGGGACACTTTGCGGTTGGCTGCTCGGTGATTGAAAACTAGATGAAGCGTTATTCTGCGTCGAGAAATTTTGCGTTTGCCCTTGAGACGCTTGATTAACGCTCATAGGTAAATATTGTCCTTGTGGCGTCAGCAACATTTGCTGTACACCCGTTGGGGTTTGTACATAAACCAACTGCCCTGCCAGCGGCACAGAATTGTTAGGCGCAGCTGTTACAATGGGCGCTTGAGGAGTTGTTACTGTTTGAGCAACCGTTCTTTGTACTTCCTCTGCATTTGTTGTTGATTTTTCTACAACCCCTGACTCTTTTTGACTAAGGTCATTTTGAACAGGCTCATTTTTAACGGTTACATTTTCTTGTTGCGCCCACTTGCCGACAAAGAAGCCACTGGCCAATATACCCGTTGCCAATAAACTTCCTGCGAGTAAAAAACTAATTCGACGATAGGTCATCAACTGGCGTTGTTGTTTTAATTGTTGCGCTTGCAAGTCATATTGCTCAGCGCTCATGGTATCGTGCTTTGACTGCTTTAACGCATCTAATAAATAAGACATGAATCACCTAACTAAAAAATAAAAGACAGGCCAATTCCTGCACCAAAAAGCATTAACGCAGCAGCGCTATAAGGCCAAATCGAACCTGTTTTACTCACCTTATTATTTGTAACAATAAAGTCGATAGGTAAAGATTCACTCGCCGCTTGTTTAACAATATCACTGCCAACAATTTCTTGTTGTTTCGAAAATGCCCCTACTAATGCGCGTTCACACACCAGATTCATTAATCGTGGCACACCGCCTGTGAGCTGATGCACCATTTGCATTGCTTCCATTGAAAATATTTTCTTGTCACAACCTGCAATATGCAGCCGATGTTGAATATAAGCAATGGTTTGCCCTGGTGTTAGTGCTAACAAGTGATATCTGGCAGTAATACGCTGTGCCAGCTGCCTTAACTCATTTCGCTTTAGAAGTACCTGTAACTCAGGCTGCCCTACTAATACTATTTGTAATAACTTTTTATGATCCGTTTCAATATTGGTTAATAAGCGAAGTTGTTCTAGCACATCAGGGGCAAGCAATTGTGCTTCATCAATAATCAAAATAGTATGCCCCCCCGCTTTATTATTAAACTCAAGGTGCTTTTTAATCACATCCGTTAAACTTTTCAGGGTTGCATTTTTGGCGTCGTAAGTTATTTGTAATTCATCGCAAATACTGGCTAACAGTTCAAGTTCTGATAACGCAGGATTATGGATCATGGCTACTTGGGTATTTTCAGGCAGTCGCTCTAACATACTACGCGTTATGGTGGTTTTACCCGTACCCACTTCACCTGTTAACAGCACAAAACCACCGTCTTCACCTAACCCATAAGTAAGGTGTGCTAATGCTTCTTTGTGGCGTTCACTTAAAAATAAGTAATGGGGGTTAGGCGAAATTGAGAATGGCTTTTCTTGTAAACCAAAATAGCTTAAATACACCTTTATAGTCCTTGGTCGTTAATTCACGGCCTATAATGGCAAAAAAATAGCCTGGGTGACAACTACAACCAGGCTTTATTATTAAAATAGTGTAAATAAAAAGGCTAAACTAAATAAAAGCGCATTTTTAGATTCGCTAATACATTAATTAACTACTTCTCATAGCGTACTAGGCGTAAATATACATTACTTGTTTTAGCATGTAAGCTATTTAAACCACTGGAAAATTGATAAACCCATGCCGAATTTATATTACTAATACCCGAAGTATTAGACCAATAATTTTGCGACTGCGTTGCTAAAAAAATATCCGCATCAATACTTGGGTCGGTACAACGGTGATCAACGATACTGGCTAACTCTTTAATACTTGGTACTTGCCAATCGCTATAATCTGCGGTGCTGTCATTAACTGCGCCTTTAAGTGAAGCTTGCCAATTTAGTGGCTGAGTATCACCATCGCAGCTAGTTGTTTCGCTATTATAAACTTGGCCATAATTACAGCGTTGCCACATCAGCCCTGTTTTAGTATCTGACACTGTGCCATCAATATTAATCACAAATCGGTCGGTATCATCGCTAGTCGCAACTTCTTCATAACACTGCTGCGCTGCAAGTGACTGGCTCAATCCTAAGGCTAATAACATAGAGACTTTAATTAATTTCATAATAATCACCTTAACGATTTCTAACTAAGCGCACGTAGGCGGTATTATCTTTTGGATAGGCTAAATCGTTGCCATCCATCATATCGATAGTGTAAGCCTGAGATAAACTGGCACCATCAACCGCGGTCTGTGAAGTCCAGTAGCGTAAATGCCCTACACTATTAGTCGATGGTGTATTAGGGAAAAATGCAGTATCTATCAATACATTTTGCCCTTGTTTACCGTAGTCGATTAAACCTAACAGCTCAGAATAAGTGGGTAAACGCCAATTACTGCCACCACAAAAATCAAGCGCGTTAACTTCATCTATATAGGTTTGCAATCCACAATCAGTATTATTTGGGCACGTAGTATTAGCACTACCCGTTACATCGCCACTATTGACAGTCCCTTGCCAAATATAGCGGTTTTGTCCATCACGCAGTGAGGTATTTGGTAACACACCGGAATAAGGACTTTTCACTTCCCAGACAAGGCCGGTAGTATTATCGCGAATACAGCTAAAGTTCGACGCATCATCAAGAAGCTCATCGGCAAACTCATTAAGTTTGGTGTAATCAAAAGCCAAATTCCCTTTACCCACTTTACCTAAACGATTGGCAAAACTATCGCGCCCAAGATCAGCATCTTGAGCTGGAAACTCATCATTATTACAATTAATACGTTGAGTATTGTTATAACACTCACCCAGCCCAGTATCGTTTATTAGCCCAAGCGCTTTAGGTGTTACATCAATAAATACAGTATCTGTGTCGGTACGCCCTTTTAAGTCCATAACTTGTACTTCAAAGCTAAGAGTTGCATTTAAATCAATATCAGAGGCGAAAAAGCTAGCAGTACATGACTGCGGTTCAAGAAGAGCTTCGGTATTTCCGGTAAGTTGTTGCCACTTACATTGATAAGTCTGAGTTGCCGCTTCGCTTGCCGTCGCATCTAAAATAACCTTATCAAACTCTTCTACTGTTTGGTCTGCACCCGCATCGGCAATAATCACTTGGGCTGTTTTATTGAGAGTCATATCAAATTGTGATGCAGATACCCCGCCCTCATCATCCGTTACGGTGAGTTGCCATTTTAAGTTGGTGTTATTTTCTAATAATGGATGAGGAAAACTAAGCGTTGGATTGGTATAGCTATCAATTGTTAAATCAGGCCCAGATAATAATTGCCACAAGTAACTACTAATTTCGCCATTTTCATCGGGGTCTGTGGAAGTTAAACCACTAAGGGTTACAGTATCTTTATAAACTGAGGGCAAGTTTGCAGGAGCAACTTGAGTAACAACAGCAAGAGGAAGCTGATTATTAGAGGCAATGAAAACACTCAAGTCGTCATTCACTAAACTACCATCTGGCGTTTGATAGCTTACTCTTAAGACCAATTCACTATCAGATTTTACATCCGGTGCAGTGATGGTTTGTTCAGCCCCTTCAAGCGGAAACACATCTATAATAGGACCGCTTACACGCTGCCAAGTAAAAATACCATCTGCAGGAGAGCCTTTTGCAGAAATAGTAAACTCTGATTTTTCTACAACTTGGAGATCGTTACCTGCAAATACTGACGTTTTAATATCACTGTTATCAGTACCGCCTCCCCCTCCACATGCAGCCAAAAGCAAGCATGCTATAAGTGGTATTAACGAAATTGCTTTCATACTAAGCACCTTTGTGTCTTAAAATTATCTAATAAGACTGTAAAGCAAAAAAAGTGCCATTATAAATTATAAATAGCTATCTTGATGAATACGAACAAATAACTTAGTGCCAACTTTACTGTAATCTACTTTATATTCGCGGCCATCTAAGGATTGAATGAACAACAACTGTTTTTCCTCGCTAAATACATCTGGACTTGCAATATAAACCATATCTAAGTAGCGCTCTTTTGCATCACGGCGGTTTTTTGGCAGCTCTTCTTTAAATGGTTCAAGGCCATTTGCTGTTACTTTAATTCGAGGATGCTCCTCACCATTAACAATCACTAAATCTAGTTTTCTGTCTTTGTGAATTATGGTGTTTCGACCACTTTTAATAAAAGATCTGTCTTGACTCATAGTTATTCCTAATCCCGCAGTGAGTGCTTATATTATTATTCACACTGCGACTTGATAAACTGAGAGGGATCACGCTTCCATTTATTTAAATTTGCGCAAAATTCCCAAATATCACTTTCTATTACACTGGCAGGTAACAGTAAGTCATACCCTGTTAAAAGCTGAAGATGCTTAGCCCTATTAGCAAACATCGCTATAAGCCCATTATAGTCAATTCCTTTTTTTGACCTAAATTTATTATCTTCAACTAACCATTCTGATGGGCAATGCCCATTTTTGCAATTTTTTTGAACAACTTGCATAAATAAGTGCCGCTGTTCTATTAGTAATTTACCCGCAATTCTTGGTGCTAAAGCAGCTAAAAATGTATCTATATCATTTAACTTAATACCAATCGCGTTAAGCTCAAGATGATAGATACCGTTATCAACTTTAGGAATACCGCAATGGTGGAGATTTTCTTGGTGTAAATCCCATTGCCCGTACTTATGCTGATATGTTAATTGCTGCTCAGTTAAAATAATACTATAAAAAGGTTCTTGTGTTTTAAAAAATCCAATTAAAATTGCTGCAATACATAAACTTACTAAAAAAATTTCAATAATACTGATTTCACCTGGACGCAATAAATTAAATAGCATGATGAAGATTAAACCAATGCTACCTACGACCAGTATTTCAATCCCATTTTTAGCGCCTTGCGCTCGGTATTTAAGTGTGTGTTTTTTTATATTAGCCATACTGAAAAAACGCCATATAAAATATAAACATAATAATAGCCCACAATACTAACTTTCTCAGTGTTAAACAGCGTTTGCATGATGTTTTGAAGTTCATCAATTAACTCCTATTATTACTGTTAAATATGCGCAATGACTAAGTATCAGTTATTTTTACGCCTAACGCACAAATTAATGAGATACATAACCGCCTTTTTTTGTCCTGATTTCGTACAATACTTATAATCTATTTTCAGGTATGAAAACAATGCACTCTAAACAATCCGGCAAAGCCCTATTTCCATTTATTATTTCGGTACTAATAATTTTTAGCGTTTATTTATATTTGCCCGCATCACAGGGCGAGCAAGCTGATTACTCGGCAATGACAACACAAGTCTCTGCGCACACTGTCGAGTCGCAAGAAAATGCCATTATGATTGAAGCCATTGGCAGTGCCCGTGCTAATCAGGCTATTTACATTAAAAGCGCACAAAACGATTATGTCACCAGCATTTACTTTGAAGACGGCGACTTGGTCAGCAAAGGACAAAAATTAGTGCAACTGCAAAACCAACAAGAACAATTTGCAGTAAAAGAACTTAGCATTAATTTACAAGAAGAAAAACGCCAATTAGCTAGGCTTACCGAACTTTCTCGCTCACAAGCGACTGCCAAGTCGTTACTTGAAGAACAGCTAGCCCGTGTTGATGCCAGCGAAGCTCAACTTGAAAGTGCCAAAACTAAACTCAATGAAATGGCTATTTCCGCGCCTTTTTCTGGGTTACTGGGTAAACGCGAAATATCGGTAGGCGCTTATATTAGTAACAGCACGATAATTACAACCTTAGATGATATCAGTATCATAAAAGTTGATTTTAAAGTGCCTGAAAAGTATTTAGCTCAACTGAAAAACGGAATGACTGTTCGCACTCAAAACGATGCTTACCCTGATCAAACATTCACCGGTAAAGTAACCCATATAAGCTCACGTATTGATTCAATCACTCGCAGTGTAGAAGTAACAGCCAGTTTTGCTAATAAATCGGGTTTACTTCGCCCTGGTATGCTACTTAAAACTGCACTAGAGCTAAGCAGCAATCAAGCGCTAATGGTGCCTGAAAAAGCAATTATTCCTCTGCAAGATAAACATTATGTTTTTCAAATTGAAGATGGCATAGCTAATCGCATAGAGGTACATGTTGCAAGTAGAAACAATGGCTGGGTTGCAATAGACAAGGGGTTAAAGAACGGCCAGCAGATTGTTACCGAGGGAATAATCAAAATCCGCTCTGGTAGCAAAGTAAGCATTAAGGGGTAACGCGTGAAAATTACCGATACTAGCGTCAAACGCCCCGTTTTTGCGATTGTTATTAACTTACTGTTACTCACTTTTGGCTTAGTTGCTTTTAGTATGCTGCCTTTGCGTGAGTATCCAGATATTGAAACACCGATTGTAAATATTAGTACTGAATATACCGGTGCATCTGCTGAAATTATTGAAACAAAAATAACCCAAGTTATCGAGAACCGTATTTCGGGGATTGAGGGTATTAAAAGTATTAACTCATCGAGTCGTAATGGCCGCTCAAACATTACCATTGAGTTTAATATTAACCGCGATATAGACGATGCCTCTAACGATGTACGAGAACGTGTTGCACGGGCATTAGACAGCCTACCAGAGCAAGTACGCCCTCCTGAAGTATCAAAATCAAATAGTGACGAAAGCCCTATCGCGTGGTTTGTACTTAATAGTGAAACCATGGATTCATTGCAACTTTCTGATTATGCACAGCGTTTTATTGTCGACCGTTTAGCCGTTGTTGATGGTGTATCAAATGTGCGTATTGGGGGAGAGCGAAAGTATGCCATGAAAGTATGGCTTAACCGCCAAGCGATGGCAGCTCGTGGCATTACCTCTAGTGATATAGAGCAAACACTACGCAGTGAAAATGTAGAGCTTCCGGCGGGTGAAATTGAATCGGTAGACCGTGATTTTACTGTGCGCACTGCACGCAGCTATAAAAACCAACGTGATTTTCAAAACCTTGTCATTAAGCGAGGCGAAGATGGTTATTTAGTACGTCTAGGCGAAGTGGCTGACGTAAAATTAGAAGCCGCCGATGATGAAAGCTTATTTCGCGGAAATGGCCGTAATATGATTGGTATGGGTATTGTTAAACAAGCCAAAGCAAATACTCTTACAGTAGTTGATAATGCCCGCAGTGAACTGGAAAAGATTAAGCGTAACCTACCAGAAGGCACCACTATCGAAGACAGTTACGACTCTTCAGTATTTATCAAAGAATCAATTAATGAGGTTTATAAAACTTTAGCAATTTCTATGGGCTTAGTAGTGCTTATTATCTTTATATTTTTAGGTAATATTCGCGCCACACTTATTCCTGCGGTCACCGTACCGGTCGCCTTAGTCGGTAGTTTTATGTTTTTATTAGCAATGGGTTATTCAATTAACTTATTAACTCTACTGGCACTAGTATTAGCAATAGGCTTAGTGGTAGATGATGCCATTGTAATGCTAGAGAATATTCACCGCCGCATAGAACTTGGTGAGCCGCCTTTATTGGCAGCTTATCGCGGCGCCCGTGAGGTAGGCTTTGCAATTATAGCCACCACCCTAGTACTGATCTCTGTGTTTGTACCATTGGTGTTTATGGAAGGACGAATAGGCGCACTATTTACAGAATTTGCAATGGCGGTGAGTGCAGCCGTGTTCTTCTCCAGTATTACTGCATTAACACTCTCTCCGGCATTGTGTTCAAAGGTTTTAAAGGCCTCTGAAAAAGAAAGTAAATTTAGCCAAGCAATGGATCGCTTTTTTACTAAATTAGAAAATGGATACCGTAACGCTTTAGCGTCAAACATGACCCGCAAATGGGGCTTAATGCTGAGCTTAGTTTTAGCTGGGTTTGTTAGTTATTCATTATTTTTACAAATACCGTCTGAACTTACCCCTAAAGAAGACCGTGGTACCTTTTTTGTACTTATGAATGGCCCTGAAGGGGCTAGCTATGAGAATAATGCCGCTAATATGGCAAAGATAGAAGAACGCTTAATGCCTTACTCTGAATCTGGCGAACTAAGCCGAGTTTTAGTGCGAGTTCCAGGTTGGGGTGGCAGTGGTGGTGTAGCCATTGTTGGTATGGCGGATTGGGATAAACGCAAACGCTCAACCTGGGAAGTCATGGATGAAATAAGCGGTAAAATGCAAGAAGTCACCGATGTACGTGCTTTTGCAATTATGCGCCGTGGTATTGGCGGTGGTGGTTCATCGCGACCGATAGAGTTTGTTTTACAAGGTAATGATTATGCTCAGCTAGCTGATTGGCGCGATAGAATTATTAAACGTGCAGAGAAAAACCCTGGGTTAGTGCGCCTTGATCATGATTATAAAGAAACCTTCCCACAGTTTTTAGTCAGTATTGATAAAAATAAAGCCGCTGATTTAGGCGTATCAGTCTCAGATGTGGGTCGTACACTTGAAACCATGCTTGGCCAACGCCGTGTAACCACTTTTATTGACCGCGGTGAAGAGTACGATGTAATTTTAAAGGGAACTAAAGAAGACTTTGCAAACCCTACTGATATTTCAAATATTTACCTTAAATCTCGCAGCAATGAATTGGTGCCACTCGACAGCCTTATAAGCTTGAAAGAAGAAGCCACCGCCTCGCGTTTAAATCGCTATAACCGTATGCGTGCAATTACTCTAAGTGCCAACTTAGCTGATGGCTATACGCTAGAACAAGCACTAAACTTTTTAAACAATGTTGCCGCAGAAGAAAATGACATTGATGGCGCCATTGATTACAAAGGTGAGTCACAATTGTTTTATGAAGGTGCCTCAGCCATGACCTATGTGTTTGTGCTGGCATTGACCGTGACCTTTTTAGTGCTCGCTGCTCAGTTTGAAAGCTTTATGCATCCGCTTGTTATTATGCTCACCGTTCCACTTGGGCTAATGGGCGCTATGTTTGGCCTGTGGAGTATGGGCTTAACACTTAATATATACAGCCAAATTGGTATTGTGATGCTTATCGGGTTAAGCGCTAAAAACGGTATTCTGATTGTTGAATTTACCAATCAGTTACGTGATAAAGGGTTGGAATTTAGTGAAGCTATTTTACAAGCCGCTACCCAGCGTTTACGTCCTATTATAATGACCTCCCTAACCACAGTTATGAGTGCAGTACCTTTGGTACTCGCCTCAGGGCCTGGCTCGGAAAGTAGAATGGTAATTGGTGTGGTGGTATTTACCGGCGTAACGGTTGCCACCATACTGACTCTGTTTGTGGTGCCAGCTGCCTATTACGCACTAGCGCGAAATACACAATCACCAGAGTTTTTACAGCAAAAGCTAGATAAACAAGCAGCTGAAAAACCACTTAAAGAGATCTAAGTCACTCTGAGCGTCGTAATTAGCTGTTACGGCGCTATTTTGGTGCATATAACCATATAATTGAGGAAGTACTTATGAGTTCGACCACACAGGTAGCAACACTCGGCGGCGGCTGTTTTTGGTGTATTGATGCGGCATTTAGGCGTGTTAAAGGTGTACTCAGTGTTTGTTCTGGTTACACGGGTGGACATACTGATAACCCAACCTACAAAGCTATTTGCACAGGCAATAGCGGGCATGCCGAAGTGATTAAGGTTGAATTTGATTCTAGTGTGATAAGCTTTGAAACCTTACTCGCAATGTTTTTTACCTTGCATGATGCCACCCAGTTAAATCGCCAAGGTAACGATATAGGTACTCAATACCGCAGCGTTGTGTATTACCATGATCAGCAACAACAATTGCAAACACAGGCCGTTATTGCAGAGCTGCAAACTCATGTTAGCGAACCTATAGTAACCGAGGTAAGCCCAGCAACCACTTTTTACCCTGCTGAAAGTTTTCACCAAGACTACTACAATGAAAACCCAGAACAAGGCTACTGTAGTATTTTAATTGCACCTAAATTGCACAAGTTTGAAACCGAATTTAGCGAGTTTTTAACTGAGTAAAAAGACTTTAAAATTCTAACCAGTTAGCCCAGCAATTAGCCCAGCAATTAGCCCAGCAATTTGCTGGGCTATTTGTTTTTCGGCAACTAAAAGTGATAATTAAAACTGATAATTTGCTCCCACAAAGAAAGTTCTTCCTGCGCTGTTATAACCTAATAGCTCACCACTGGCAGCAAACCCTGTTGTTGCAGTAAAATACTCCTTATCGGTGATATTTTCTATTCGAGCAGCTAACGACAAATTATCGAGCAACTGGTAATTAGCGGCTAAATTAAATACTGTATAGCCTGCGAGCTCCGAGTCATAATACGCAATTGATGGACGCGATGAGCGATACTGCATATCCAAACTGGCATCAAAATCGCCCCATGATTTGGCGAGTTGATAATTAAACGACTCTGAAGGCCTGCGTGGTAAATCTGTATTCGTCTTTTCATCTGTAGCATCTAAAAAACTAACATTAACAGAGTGTTCAAAGCCTAACGCTGAAAACTCAGCCGATAATTCTATCCCCTGCATAGATACTTTATCTATGTTAGTTGCAATATATTTACCTGAGTCTGCATCATAATTATTACTAATTAAATTATTGATACGGTTATCGAAAATAGCAATATCATAACGTCCCCATTGAGTTTCTAGGGTAACACCAAACTCATTGTTTAAGGCTTCCTCAGGCTTAATATTATTATTTGGTAGGTAGTATGGGCTGTTAGTTACAAACGCATTAATTAAAGACGGCGCCCTAAATGCGGTGCCATGATTTAAACGTACCGTTACATACTGATTCGCTTTATATCCAAGCCCAGTACTGTAAGTATTTGCACGGCCGTGGAAATCATAATCATCGGTTCTGATAACCGCATTTGCTAACCATTGTTCATGACTATAAAACGCGCCTATAAACAATGCGTTGTTATCGCGTTTTTCTTCTGATGACGTTGCTGACGAGTTTGATAAATCCTCAGACAAGTAATTAAAACCACCTGATAAATCAAGCTCTTGCGTTAGGCTATAAAGCCCTCGGTATTCAAACTCAACACGCTCTGTGCTATACACTTGCTGAACATCGGTGCCAGTTTGAGTATTTTCTTCTTGCGATACACTCAATGAAGTACTTTGGGTATATATTTCTGAGGCTTTTTTCCAGCCTAGCTTAGCGGTATAGTTTTCAAAATCGTAGGCATCGTTACCCCATGCGTTATCATACTGCGCTTCACCTTCACTGTACTGAGACTGTAAGCTCAACTCACCTAGTTCAGCCAGTTCATACGCTAAATTAAAGCCAATGTTTTTATTTTTGTAGCCATCATCATCGTGATCTTTGGTGTATTCAGCCACAGGGTCTTTGCCAGTAACATCAAAACCATCTGTCTCTTCATAGCCTAGATTATAATTAAAGCTAAGCGCCTCTTTTGCAAGCCCACCAGCAAGCTGATAATTACTGTAACTATGACTGCCCAAAGTAGCCGAAAGCGTATTATTTGAGGCTTTACGGGTAATGATATTAATTACTCCGGCTACCGCATCAGAGCCATAAATAGCTGCTCTGGCACCTTTAATAACTTCAACACGCTCGATACTATTAACTGGAATATTAGTTAGCGATACACTACCTGAGCTTGCATCGCTCACTCTTACGCCATCAACCAATACTAAGGCATATTTAGCGCTAGCACCGCGAACAAATATATCTGCTTTTTGACCTAATCCGCCGTTACGGACAATATCAATACCAGCAATGGTATTTAATATTGCAGGTAAGTCTCGGTAATTCGCTTTTTCAATATCAGCGCGGTCGATAACTGCCACACTTGCTAATACATCATTTATAGGTTGTTCAAATTTATTTGCAGTAACGGTTATTCTTTCAATTGTTTGCTCTGCAGATGCAGAAAAAGACAGCGCAGCCGAAATAGCCACACCCAATGCAGTTTTATTTATCATGATGTTCCCTATCTCTGCCCACCGCAAAGATGTTACTAAGTAAGATTACATCAAGGCCGGTCTCCGGACTCAGTTACCATAATAAAATACAGCATAACTTTACCGTTGCGGGGGCAGTGTTGGGATTGACTTCATCAATGAAAACGCACCAACTTCCCGATTATCCTACTAAAAAAATCACACCTTTGAAGTGTTTAGCAAGCACCTTGAAAATAGGCTGCTATTGTTATCTGTTTACTTAAAAATGTCAACGGACGTCTAAACATCTACAATTTGATTTTTGGGGTTCGGGGTTCGGGGTTCGGGGTTCGGTAATTATCATAGGTCCAAAAATAAAAAAGCCAAACAATATAACGTGTTTGGCTAAATACATGTTGCTTTGAACTAAGCGCCTATAGTGCCTAGCTCGAAACAATAAATTAATCGCGGAAGTTTTTAAACTGAAATGGCTGACCTAAATCGGCAGTGCGTACAACTTGCATAGCAGCTTGTAAGTCATCACGCTTTTTACCCGTTACGCGTACTTCTTCGCCTTGAATAGCCGCTTGCACTTTTACTTTAGAATCTTTAATGGCTTTTACTACTTTTTTAGCCATATCTTTTTCGATACCCTGCTTTAGTGCAACGTTACGAAAAACATTTTTGCCTGCGCGAGAAATCTCTTGAAGTTCTAGGCTCGCAACATCCATTCCACGCTTTGAAACTTTTCCAGCTAAAATATCAAACAACTGCATAACCTGAGCATCTGCTTCAGCTTTTAATTTAATTGTTTTATCGTTTAATTCAAATGAGGCATCGACCCCTCTAAAATCAAATCGTGTTTCTAATTCACGATTGGCGTTATCAACCGCGTTTTGTGCTTCGTTCATTTCTACTTCAGATACAATATCAAATGAAGGCATGATGTTCTCCTAACTAGCTAATCTTAATTTTATGCGGCAATTATAACGTTAAAATGATAAATCTTTACATTTTTCTGCATCTTGTTCAGGTGCGATACTAATTTAGTTTGATATACTGAGGCTTCTTTTTTATACGATTTTAGGATTTTTTGTGACGAGGCGTGTTTACCAAGCTATTTTTTTAATTAGTATTGTCGCATTTACCTTCTTATTTGCTAAAGAGGTAAAAGGGGCTGCAAACTTATTTCCGCATGTAGATAAAGTGGCGCATTTTGGTATTTTCTTTTTACTTGCCATTATAATGGATAAAGCCTTTAAACTGCCGCTATATGCACAAATACTGTTGTTAGCCGGCTATGGTGCCGCAATAGAAATTATGCAAGATAGCCTCCCTTACAGACAAGCATCACTGGCCGATTTTGTTGCCGACTTTATTGGTGCGGCGAGCTACTTTTTAGCTAAAGCCCTATTAACACTGCGTAAAAAGAAGCATTATGGCTAACATACTCGTTGTTGGTGATGGTGCTATAGGCTTGTTATTTAGTCATTTCTTAGCTAAATATCACACAGTTTATGTTCTTACCAAAAAAGGCACAGTAAATACTCGCTTTTACAGCCACAGTAACGCTGCGTCTGAAAAAATTAACGCCACTTTCATCTCACAACAGCAATTAGCTCAAGCTCCTGAATTTGAAATTGTTTTATTCACTGTTAAAGCGTTTGCAGTGCAACAAGCCTACGCCCAAGTAAAACCTTTTCTAGGCAAGAGTACTCATATTGTATTAAGCCATAATGGCATGGGTAATGTTGAACAATTAAATGAACAGTTAACAAAGCAGCAGTCGTTGTACTTTTTAACCACCAGCATGGCTGGGTTCAAATCAAACCCTAATATTGTGCAGCATACCGGAAATGGGCAAAGTGTATTAGGGGGCTGTAATCAACTAGCTATGCAAAATATTCAACAGCTTAGTGTACAGTTACACACTATTCCGCAATTAATTGTCAGCAACAATATTGAGCAACTGCGGTTTGAAAAGCTACTGGTTAATATTGCTATAAACCCATTAACCGCTCTGTACAATATAAAAAATGGCCAGTTGCGTGCGCCACAGTACAGTAGCGCAATTATTAATTTATTAACTGAGGCGTGCCATATTGCGACCGCGCTTAAACTTAATATTAAGCTTATTGATGCCCTCGAGCGCGCCTATAAGGTGATGAATTTAACCGCAGAGAATTACTCATCTATGCATCAAGACGTTTTGCATAATAGGCAAACTGAGATCATGGCAATTTGTGGTTATATTAGTGAACAAGGCAAGCGACATAATATTACGACCCCGTATAACGACGCTTTACTCGCTGAAATTCTGGCAAAAAAAAGCGCGGAATAAATCCGCGCATCTAATATATTAAGCCATTAAGGACGATATACTCTAACAGTGGTAAAGCCTTCTTCGTGAAGAATAAGCGCTTGTAATTGGCTCATTACTCCTTTTTGGCAATATAAGTAATAATCTTTGCCTTTAGGTAAATCGCCAAACTTAGTTGCTAAGCGGAAAAACGGTAAGTGGATAACTTCAATACCTTCAATTTCCAGCGGCGCCGCATCTTCTTCTTCAGGCGAGCGAATATCAACAACAACCGCTCCTTCAGGTAACTCTGTAACTGACTCAGCCTCTTTAAGCTCTTGCTTAGCTTCAACATCGATATCGCGCACATCCATAACACGGGCGTTATCAATAACGGTATCTAACACATCAAAGTCAAACTTTTCTTCTTCTGCTTTAATTACTTCAATTTTGGCTTTAACTGTCGGCTTTTTAGAGATCACACCGCAGTATTCAGGCATCGTCTCTGCCATTTCTGCAGTGCCTATTTGGCGCGCTATATTGATGATTTCTTGCTTATCATGTTGGATAAGTGGGCGTAAAATGAGCGTTTCGGTTACGCGGTCAATCACACTTAAGTTAGCTAAGGTTTGACTAGACACCTGACCTATACTTTCACCCGTAACCAATGCTTGAATATTTAGTTTTTCAGCGACGGCACTACCCGCTCGCATCATCATACGTTTAAGCACAACACCCATTTGGCTGTTCTCAACGTTTTCTAAAATTTCAGCAACAACCGGTTCAAAATCAACGGTAATAAACTTAACTTTATGCGTAGAGCTGTATTGCTTCCATAGGTAGTAGCTCGCTTGCTTAACCCCAATTTCATGGGCAGCGCCACCTAAGTTAAAGAATAAAAAGTGTGTACGAGCGCCTTTACGGATCATCTGATAACTGGCAACGCCAGAATCAAATCCACCAGACATAAGCGATAATACATCGTCTTGTGTTGGCAGTGGAAAGCCCGCCATTCCTAAATGGGTTTGCGTCACTATGTAGGCTTTTTCGTCTTTAATTTCTAAACGAATCGTTACCTCAGGGCGGCTTAGCTTTACTCGGGCTCCTTCAACATGTTGATTAAGCCCGCCACCAACGTAGCGCTCTAATTCAGTTGAAGTAAAATCATGTTGACCTATGCGCTTAGCACGTACACAAAAGGTTTTACCAATAATAGTGTGGCCAACTAACGCAATGGTTTTTTGATAGATGTCATCAAGGGTTTTAAAGTCTGTTTCGGTCACTTCAATAAACTGTACGATGCCAGGAATGCGCTGCAAGCTATCAATAAAATCAAGGCGAGTTTGAGCATCATCTAGTTTTGTAACAACTGAAATATTATCCCAGTTATTACGTACTTGTACTTTTTCGTCAACACGACGCAATACAATTTTAATGTTATTTTCTAACACTTTGGTAAAGCGTTTACGGACTGAACGGCTTTTAATGGCTATTTCAGGGTGAAGTTTGACGATAAATTTAAGCATAGTTTAACTCTTAGACTGCGGGAATTCGCGCACCCAGGTATTGGGCGCGGCGGATTATAGCAAAAAATTTAACGCCTAGGAACTAACCAACTCAACAGGCTTAAGGATTCTGGGGAGCTGAATTTGCTAAAAGAGTGTACTTGTCTCTTAACTGATTAATTTTATTTGCGCTTTTTTCTGTACTGTAAGCCTTAAATAAAGTCAGTACTTTTACAATGCCAGGGTATATATCTTGCTCAACCAGCACACCACTTAGTCTTCTTGCTTTCATATAGGGTGTCCAAAAGCTAACCGTTAATTTTAGCGTATGAGCAAGTTCAATGGCATCTTGTTCATCAATGGCAATAATTTCACTGTCACGCAAGGCCAAAATAATGTTGCGCACTTGCTCAAGTAGCTCCTGCTGAAAATCAATGTAACCTTGTTTTAAATGGCTATCGCGAGCGAGAATATCGCCGAGGTTGTCGTAAAAAAAATGATAGCGCCACATTAATTCAAACAGCGAATCTAAGTAAGGGCCGAGATGTTCAAAAGCATCATCACCTTTATTGACTGGCTTAAAGTGAGTACTTAAATGGTCACGATAAAGTGCAAATATGTGGCGAATAATGTCTTCTTTATTTTTAAAGTGGTAGTACAGATTACCCGGACTCATGCCTAAACTCGATGCAATATGATTAGTTGATATTGCCCTTTCACCATGTTCATTAAACAATGAAATACTGGTTTGAATTATTTTATCCTTGGTATTCATATACTCATTACTCAATTTTCGAAAATACGATGCTGCATTAAAACAATCCACTAGGGCCTGTTTATCTTTCGAGGTTGAATTTGCAGCAGTGTGTTTGGTATTTTGGCAAGGCAGAGCCTATGTAGTGTGGTTATTCCCCATAAATAGGCGATAACGCAGCATAAATACCAAACACGCGCTGCCTGAAGGTTCGTCCTAGGGACGATTAACTCTTTGTTGCTCGGCTTTTACTTAGCCCACTAGGTTACAAA